>JAYVXG010000726.1:0-2877 GCA_043785475.1 Armatimonadota bacterium | reverse complement strand
GTTAAGCTTTGCGAGCGGTCGAACAAGAAACGGAAAACAGAGATAGAAAAAGAACTCTGTTTCGATGGACCACATTGGGCCATTCCAGTCGGCCATTGCACTCCACTTTACGAACGGCAGCCACGTTTTGATCAGCAACAAACTTGCTACCGCATAGCCGGCAATTTGGAGCGGGGAGTTGTGTGAACGAAGGGTTATGAACAAGAAACTTGGGAGCGCCACCAGCAGCGAGAAAATAACCGCCGGGTAGATCCGGGCGAACCGAGCAGTTAGGAATTCACGAACGGTTGTCGTACCCGAGACAAATCGAGATTGGTAATTGTAGGCAAGAATGAAACCGGAAAGGATGAAAAAGAAACCAACAAAATTTGCCATTCCGGCCATAATTCGGACCAAGAATTCCGATTTTCGACCAACCAGCAGGTCGCTAAAGTGGCAGAGGACGACCCCGAATGCAGCGATAAATCTCCATCCGGTCAGTTGATCAAGTTTTCGCATGCGACGTAACGCGTTGAGTCTACGCGATTTGAAATAGTCATCTGTCGTCAGTCATCTGAGGACAAACAGAGAAATGGGAACTTTGGAACGAGACTTGGAAATCTGACGAGCACGCCAAACCATCGCTGATGACTTACGACTGCAGACTAACGAAACTGGCAGGGGCAACAGGACTTGAACCCGCGACCTACGGTTTTGGAGACCGACGCTCTACCAACTGAGCTATACCCCTGCGCTGTGGTTACGATGTCAGTATACCTAGACGCTACCCCTACTTGCCATTGAACCTAACTAGAAGCCTGTTTAGGTTCAAAATTAGTCTACTTGCAGGTGCTAAAAAAGTGGGTTCATTGGTACGAGCCAGCCCCTTGAATACCAATCGCAAGCATCAGCAGATTGCGAATAACTGCGCCATAGTGCGCCGATATGCGGGCAAAACCCCAACATTAAGCCCAACAAGTCCAAGGCAAAGACTTAGATTCAAATGAAGTATTCAAGAGCTGATTTGGCCCTAATGTCAAACAACGATCCGAAGCTCTTGGATCGGGATATTACTTCCAACCAAGGCTCCATCACTATGGGAAACGACGCGAAGACTTCCTTTATATGAACTCTTTGGGAAGTCGTCATAGGTCCTCCCATTGAGAGTTCTTCCAGCAATATCTTTTCTGGTTCCGCCCCACTGCTTGAAAAAGAAAGCAACCTCAGCGTGGTCACATTGGACGCGAATTGACTCGACCCAATTTGGTTCCATCGGTCGAGAGTGCGGCCCCGACTCTCCACCCACAATCACCCAATGAATGCCTGATAATTTCAAGTGATCTAGAGGGCCAATAAGAGGCTCTAATGATAAGAAGCGGACAAAGGCAGGCACAAGTCTAAGATCATCTATTCGATCAGTTACACGATCGTCTTCGACACTGACTCCCATCCAAACATTCTCTGGCCATTCCAGATCGGAGGCAATCTCAGAAAGTCGCTTACTCCTCTTGGTGAGAATTTGAAAAACGTGGTGGGGACACTCTTTCATGGTCTTGAAGACTCCCTGAATAAACTCCAGCGGAACATCATCGTGAAATAGATCGCTCATCGAATTTACAAAAACCAGTCTTGGTTGCTTCCATTTCCTAGGAAGGTCAACGAGGTCATGCTGAAGCGTCACCTTGAATCCATCTTTGTATCGAGGTGAATTCATTGCCTTCAGCCGCTTGGCCATTCTCTCGGCATAGCAAAATTTACAGCCCTGAGATACCTTCGTGCATCCTGTCACTGGATTCCAGGTCATGTTCGTCCATTCAATGTGGCTCGCTTTAGGCATTTTTTTGTCCTCGTACTTTCATGACACTTATGTCAGATTCTTTGTAAGTGCCTTTGCGTCGCTTCGGATTGTGAGATTCAACTTCTAGCATTCCAGCGTCCTCAACACATTTGAGTAGTTTAGCTACCGTGAAAAATGGTGTCTCATTCAGGATGTATGTGAGAGCATCGTCGACCGACAAATCAATGCCGTCCAAGTCACTCACAAACCTTTCAACCCAGTCTTCAGGGTTGTCATATCTAAATAAACAGCCCTGATTATGTTCGGCATCGCAAAAACGATATGCGCCGTTCTTGTCCAGATCACGCATGCTTTCTTTCATTTTCACCAGTCCCAATGGGTGCTGACTAGCAAATAGGAGAAAATAGTCGATGCTCGAGGTCGTTGAAGCCATTTCAAATGCAAAGGTGTATTTCACATTTGGCAATGTTCTCAGCTTTTGCTTATAGAGCTTGAGGAGAGCTAATTCTAATTCACGAGAAGTGGTCAATCCCGCAATTGCGGATTTCCAATCGTCGCCACCGAAAATATTCGTTAATATTTCGTCGGCGTTGGAATCCTTGCCCGCTTTGATGATTCGGGCCATGCCGTCAGCGTCAAAATTTAAAATAATTTCTGAAGTTTTGGAAGACAGGATTTTCTCAACTGCGCTCCATGGAAATCCTGTGGCCCCAAAGGGATCAATGAAGACGACAAGTGGAGCGCTAGTGAAAAACGCCTTAGCAAATGAACCTTCAGCATAAGCAAGACCTTCGACAAAGCTGCTTGCTTTTGCTACCCACTCGACATCGCCCGCTACAGCCTTGGACTTGATAAGATCCTCCAAATGTGCCTTTCGGTTTGTATCTTGCTCAACAAACAGGGCTCTGATCCTCGAAGCCTTCCATCTTCCGTTCGCACTGATCTTAGCTTCGTTTAGGGCTTTCAGGGCAGCCAATGGAGAACCTTCAGCGTGATTTGTATACTCTCCAGGTCCTGCAAATCCGTCAATATATGTCAGTGGCTTTCCTGCAAATGTGGTGCCAGTGATGAGAGCCCAGCGATACAGGTAGCGCCGAACG
>JAYVXG010000725.1:0-2891 GCA_043785475.1 Armatimonadota bacterium | reverse complement strand
GGATTTCGGGGCGACCCATACAGTCAACGCCAAAGACGGCGATCCAGTGGTTGCGGTCCGAGCGCTCACCGAAGACGGATGGGATGGCGGAGTGGAGTATGCCTTTGAGGCTACGGGTATCCCAATGTGCACCGAGCAAGCGGTCAAGATGCTTGCCTACGGTGGCACCGCAACCACGATTGGCTTTCCGGCGCAGAGTGACTCGGTCAACCTCAACTTGGGGGACATGGCGACCGGAGTTTATTGGAACAAAGCCTCGTTTCGAGTTTGTCACTGTGGCGACACCCTCCCTTCACTCGACTTCCCGATGCTCGCCGACCTGTATCTTAAAGGCCACTTGAATTTGGATCAGATGGTTACACGGAAAATCACCCTGGATCAGGTCGAAGAAGCGTTCCACGAAATGGAAACCGGCGACGTGATTCGAAGCGTGATTATGCTCTAGGAATATTTGCTACTGTTCAAAGTCGCCGTAGGGAAAATCGAAATTGTCATGGTGGCTAACGGGCTCCTGACCGTGGCTCACACTCCAGAGATTGGCCCGCGACCCATTTGTGCGGGGTAGCGTTACGGGACAATCTTTATGTCGGTAACCGGATGAATTTCCCAGATCGTCGTTGCATGCATCGGAAATCCCGGTCCTAAAGTCTTGCCTCTTCCGCCGCCTGGGTCGCCCGCGCTGCTGTGGTGCAAGTCATAAAACAGTTGACCCGTTACCTGCACCTTGATCGGCACGTCAACCTTTCCGTTCGGCATTGCGCCGGCGAAGCATTTCTCTCGCAGCAACTGGCGCACTTTGGCGAAACTATCGTGAAGCTCTTGGTCCCCTGCCGACATCGGGTGAGGAACTTCCACGATTACACACGGTTCTAAATCGCCCAAGCTGTTTGTTGGCTTTTCGTTCATTTGGATGTGATAGTCACTATCGCCTTTTTCGTACATTACAAAATGGATGTAGCCCACGGTTGAGACGGTTTGCCCCTCGAGGAAGCCGTTTACCGGGGCCGGAATCCTCGATGACTCAAACGGGGCTTTTGAGGTCCCGAAGTTCGGAGGTGGCATCTGTTCCAATGCTTTAATATCAATTGGCTTGACCGCAGAAAGTGGAGCGATAGTCATGACCGAGGTCTTTACCGACCACCGATCTTTGCCTGGGTTAAACGCACCGTCCGCGCCGCCTACTGCACGCCCGGCGTTTAATAAACTCGAACCTGCGGCTACGGCGGCGATACTGGTTGTTGTCGCCTTTTTGATGAACTGAACCGCTTGAAATTTCTTGTAGCGATGGTTGGCACCGGATCGTTGCGCATCGAGGGACGCCGCACCAGCCTCGGGCGGAACTATGGCGGTACGCATTACGCCTCCCCCTTTTTTGCATTCTCTGGAGGAGAGCCGGACGGTGGGTCGCCGCCGGTCCGGATCGTCATAAATTTGCTCAGCAGATCGAACCAGAAGGGCGCTCCGAGCGAAGCAGCAAAGGCGGTTAAAGCAAGACCAAATAATTTGATCAACCATTCGCCCGGCTCATCGGGAAATTTTCGAGGATCAGATGGGTTACCTTTTGTCCAGCCGAGGAAACTCAGCGACGCATCCTCGAGTCCGGGAGGCAGGCTAATAGTTGACTTTTCTTCGTTGGGGGAATTTGTGTCAGCCTTGGTTATGTTTGCCGCATACGCAACTATTTTCGCCCGTTCATTCGGCATATTCGATAGGCGATCGACCATCACGAGCGTGTCAGCATTGATGACGAGCACAATTCCAAACGACACCATGAAACTAAGAACCTGCATTTTTCGCTTGTACCAACTTTTTGCCCGATCCATCGCATCGTCATACCATTCCTCGATTTTGGTGAGGTCATTCCCTGTTGACGTTAAACCGAGTAACCCAAGAAGTTCGGTGATCTCCTTATCGTACTCATGATGGTCTCCGCCCCGTTTTGACTTCTTGAGAAGATCCACAAGGACGGTCGAAAACGTCGTCGCCGGGATGGACGACGGGAGCTTGATAATTTCGCCGAACAACTTTCCGTCATCGACAACGTTCATGCCGAATTGCTTTCGGGACAAACTTCTGATCAAAGGGTGCCGAAGGATATCCTCCGCAATTCGGTGACGATCGGGGCCGCTAAACAGTCCATGAATTGCATCGGAAAGATTTTCTGCTCTCAGAGATAGGAGTTGCGCGATAAATTCGTTAATCGACGTACAGAGTAACCCCAGCACGAGATAGAGCATAATGAGGCCAATTGCGATTTCGATGATCGCGGAGTTGAACATGGGCAGCCGTGGCCTTATCCTAACATGCTACGCACGATTGCGCAACGAATTTTGTCGATTAGCAAGAAATAAATCTAATCAATATGCGTACTTTCTGAGGCACAAAGTTTGTAAAGAATTCCTAAAAAAGACCTGATATCTTCCCGATGTCATCAACGTCGATGGAGAATGCAGTCGGGGTCTTGCCGAGGCCCGGCATGAGCATGACATCGCCACAGATCGCAACAATAAACCCCGCCCCGGCAGACAGTTTCAACTCGCGAACATGAAGCGTAAACCCTTCCGGCGCGTTGAGAAGAGTCGGATCATCGCTTAAACTATATTGGGTCTTGGCCACACATACCGGAAGTTCACCGAAGCCGTTCTTCTCTAGCCATTTTAGGCTCTTTTGAGCTTTGTCCGAGAATTCAACGTCCGCTCCGCCGTATGCTTTTGTCACGATCGCGGTGAGCTTTTCGCTCAGGGTCGAAGATTCGCTATATAGAGGCGTAAACGGAGCCACTTCTTGGGTCATTGCGACCACTTCTTTAGCCAATTCCGAACATCCCTGTCCGCCACCGCCCCACGGATTACAAGTGACCGCCGTAATGCCGATCGAGAGGCAGTTTTCGA
>JAYVXG010000724.1:0-9486 GCA_043785475.1 Armatimonadota bacterium | reverse complement strand
TCCGGTGTTGAACCACTGTGGTGAGTTTGGCGCGGCGACCTGCTTGGCGAGCATGTAAACCAGCTCGTCGTAAAAAGCGGTGGCGTCTTCATGGGAATCGAAGTAGCCGAACTCCTCGCCCCAATGTCGCCAGCAACCGGCGAGTCGGTGAAAGACTTGGCGCGAATCGGATTCCCTAGTTTCTGTTGGGGTGATTGCCGCTTCGTTCAGCGGATTGTAATCGACTCCGCCGACCTTTCCGGGGGTCAGTCCGGCTTTGCGGAAATATTTTTGGGCCAAAATATCGGTTGCAACCTGGCTCCATTGCGACGGAACCATAACGTTTTCCATAAGGAAAACGGTGGATCCGTCTGGGTTGCGAATTTCACTCTTACGCGCCTCGAAATCTATTCCGGCGTAAGGGTTCTTCCCTGATTGTGTAAAGTATCGTCGAATTTTCATGTCTCTTCCTGAGTTCCCCTGTTTATGATATAAGTTCTTTTTGTAGGTGCTTGAATGGCGTGAGCGCTTCTTCGGTTTGCACTCTCTCGACCATTTCGGCGAAGTCCGCAACGGTCTCAAATTCTTGATAGACCGAAGCGAAACGGACGTAGGCGACGGTGTCGATGGTAGCCAGTTCGCGCATGACACTCATGCCGATCTGCTTTGTACTGACCTCGTCGTCGAATCTTTGATAGAGTTCATCTTCGATGCGGCTCGCTGCCTGGGCCATCGTTTCGACCGATACCGGTCGTTTGCCGCAGGCGAGGCGCATGGAATCGAAGACTTTCTCTCGATTGAAATCGCATCGGCTGCCGTCTCGTTTGATGACGAACAGTCGAACGCGTTCAAATCGCTCCCATGTAGTAAATCGCTTGACGCACTTGACGCATTCTCTTCGGCGGCGTATGGATTCACCGTCTGGCCCAGGACGTGAATCCAGGACTTTTAGGTCATCATTTCCGCAGAAGGGACATCTCATTTTTCGTCAGTGCAACCACTATATATGGGGGCTCTATGATTATGCCACCACAACCCATTGATGTACAGCAATATTTTTACCACGATTTGTCACATTTTATATGCATCCTTTTCCACAGGTTATCCGTCCGGGTTCAAACGGGTTTTTGGGGCAGGTTCAAGGGGGCGATTTCACCCCTTCCCGGCTCCTTTTTGAAACATGCCCGTTGTGGCTTTCCCATTTCCTGCGCTCACGCGTTTCACACCGGCTGTCTGTGGGCAGTCGATCAAACCTGGCCTCTGATATACTGGACAAGCGAACAACGCCGTCCGCAACTAACCCCATGCGACTAACGGATGACTTACGAATTACTGATGCCCGGCCAATGATCCCGCCAGCGATTTTGCACGAGGAGCACCCGCTGTCCGAAGAAGTATCGGAAGTTGTTGATAAAGCTCGTCATGCGATTTCTGACGTTTTGCACGGACGCGACTCTCGGCTGGTCGTCGTGGTCGGTCCTTGCTCGATCCATGACCCGGTCAGCGCGATGGAATATGCCCACGAGTTAGCTCCGGTCGCGGCTAGGCTCGGCGACAAATTGATTATTGTTATGCGGGCTTATTTCGAGAAGCCCCGAACGAGCGTTGGGTGGAAAGGCTTCATCAACGATCCCGACCTCAACGAAAGCTACAACATTAATAAAGGATTGCGCGGCGCGCGAAAGCTCCTGATTGAGATCAATGAACTCGGATTACCGACCGGGTCGGAATTTTTGGATTTGCAAATTCCTCAGCACGTTGCCGACATCACGAGTTGGGTGGCGATCGGTGCGCGAACGACGGAGAGTCAGGTTCACCGCGAGCTTGCCAGCGGCTTGTCGATGCCAGTTGGGTTTAAGAACACCACCGAAGGGAACGTTCAACGTGCAGTCGAAGCGGTCATCGCGGCGGGTCAATCTCACTGGTTCCCATCAATTACGAAGCAAGGTGTTTCGTCGCTGTTCAAGACGAGAGGCAACGAAGATTGCCACATTATCCTTCGCGGCGGAACCCAGACGGGCGCTAACTTTGCCATGCCGCATGTGCAAGAAGCGGTTGAAATGCTCAAGAAGCACGGTCTTCCGGCGAAAGTTATGATCGATTGCAGCCATGGCAATAGCAATAAGGATCACCGAAACCAAAGCGTCGTCATCGATGACATCTGCAAGCAAATGGCCGCCGGTAACCACGGCATTATGGGCGTGATGATCGAGAGCCATTTGGTCGAAGGCAAGCAAAACATTTCGGACAACATGGTTTACGGACAAAGCGTCACTGACGCCTGCATCTCGTTCGAGGACACGGTCGGGTTGCTTGAGAAACTCGCTGCTGCGGTGGGGTAGTTTTGGTCTAGGTCGCTGGTGGGATTACTAAACGAGTCAGAGCTCTTAATTTTGGAAAGCCGGCTAAGTTCCGGAGGTTCGTTTGTTCCAACCGAAGATGAACTTCAGGAAACGTGGAGTGGAATTCCAAATTCGACTGATCCAGGTTTTTTCCTCATGTCATGCATCCGCTATTACAACGATGCAGGGACAGGCAAGTGCGACAATTTCTATTTGGACATGATAGTCAATGATTCTCTCGACCTCGGAATTTCGGAGCCGTCGCTCAATCCTTTCAAAGCGAACAAATATAACGATAAGTCCGAAAATACCCTTCGATTCGAGCGAAGCAACTGGGTTCGAAAGTCATTTGATGGTCCGTCGGCCCGCGTGATGATTCGCTTCTTATTTCTAATTCGCCACTTTGCCTTAGATCGCCAAGATGTTCGCCGGGCAATTCATCATTGGGTTTTGGCTATTCGAGGTGACTCCTGGGTTTAGATTCTCGTTCTGTTCACTTGGCTACACATTTTGTTGGTTCGGCGTAGAATTTGCATATGATTGAGTCGCCCGCCGCCATTTTCTACGCTCCAACTTCCATCGACGAAGTCAAGGGAGTGACGATCTACCGAGTAATCGGAGGCGAGCGAATGGCGATCCTCGATCCGATTATGCTGCTCGATCATGCCTCGATCTCGGCGGAGTCCGATGTTGTCGGTTTTCCTCGGCATCCGCATCGCGGAATCGAGACCGTCAGCTACGTGATCTCCGGCGAGGTCGGGCACAAAGACTCGAACGGAAACGAGGGCATTGTTGGACCGGGCGGAACCCAGTGGATGACCGCCGGTAACGGAATCTGGCACGAAGAAATGATGAAGCCGGGGCCTGAAGGAGCGGAGATGTTGCAGCTTTGGTTCAGCCTTCCACGCAACCAAAAGCGCGTACCGGCTGGGTATGTCGGTGGTCCGGCTGAAGAGGTTCCTGAAGTGGTCAAATCAAGCGCAACGGTACGGATCGTAGCGGGATCATTCGACGGAACTGAGGGCTTGTTCAAGGGAATCGCGGTCAACCCGACTATTTTGGACATCACGCTCCATGTCAACGCGACGTTTGAGATTCCAACCGAACACGGGTGGGCGACGTTTGCTTACGTAATTCGTGGCAAGGTGACGACCACTGGTCGAACGGTCAGCGCTCCCGAGCAAATCGTATTTGGTGACGGAGATTACGTTTCGTTAACTGCCGGAGCCGCGGGCGCCCGCGTATTTTACGTTTCTGCCAAACCGTTACACGAGCCAATCGTTCAGTACCGGTCGTTTGTGATGAATACGGTCGGCGACATCAAGGAAACGACCGACATGATCCACGCGGACTCATTTGGCAAATAACGGATCACTCTAAAACGACGTACAGCGCCCCAGCAGGGAAGTCGAAGCGGACGTTTTTGCCGAGCGAGGTCAGTTTCAGACTTCCGGCGGCGACCATATTCGAATCCAAAATCGTTGCCTTGCTCAGCCCAGAGTTGTTGATGGTTACGTTCAGTCCTGGGTTCTCGAGCACCCACGGCGCGTGACCAACGTCAGTGATTTCAAACCCCGCGATTTCCTTGCCTCCATCGAGCTTGATAGTGGTTGGCTTTTCTTTCCAACCATTGGGCCGGGCTTTCGTCGTGAATTGGACCAGCACCTTTTTCGAGGTTGCGATTGGTTTCTCATCGAGGCTTACGACGACCATCGAGCCATAGCTGGACTGCATGAGGGCAGTCACATCGGCGGTCTTGAACAGCCGACGCCCGTTGCCTTGGGCGGCGAATCCTTGAGCCATGGATGCGTTCAGTACGCAAGTGCCTTCGCCGTAATTCATGGTGAGTTGGTTGGTGTTCGAGGTCGCGGTTCTGGTGCCGGGGTCCCAACCCTTGGTCGAGGCGAATGATTCGCCTTTGACGTCGTATTGAACCTGCACCGGACCCAGGAGGAACGCCATCGGATTGACTCCAGTCTTAATCGCTGATGTAGGCGCAATATCGCCTGAATCCCGATTTGGGTCATAGCCCGACTCCTCGGCAATGATTGGCACATTTCGATTCCAAATGTCTTGCAGTTGCCTCACCTCTGAGACTACGGGAATTCCGCGTTTGATCAAGCCCTTTCGATACATATAGGCGTTCGCCGGGAAGGCACCGAGCACGTCGGGGGAACCGAAGAACCACTTCATTTGTCCATCTTTGTAGCCGTTTGGGCTCTGGGGCGGAGTCCATTGCTCGTCACCGGTTGCAAACCAGAAATAGGCGTCGACGCCGTTTAGTGATGAATAAGAAGAAATGAGGAACGGGGCCTCGACCATGTTCGCGCCGGGCATGACCCACATACTCTCGGTGACCATCATTGGATGGCCAACCGTTTGCTTGATGTTGATCGGGAGTTCTTTTGGATCAGTCAAAGCCGATGTCGATGTGTACTTATCACCAACGTCCACTGACCACCCTTCGTTTGGACCTTTATGGATTCCGCCAGTGTAGCGATTGACCGCATCGACCTCGTTGGCGGTGTAGCTCCAACGCTCGGCGTCGTTCAGTCGAACGGTGTCGGCGGTGCGCCAGTTTCCCGCGTTAATGAGCGCCTTGCAGCCGAGGTCCTGGCGGATGTACCGTTTGATTTCGGTGTTAAAGTCGAACATGGTTCGAGCTAGGAATTCGTTTTGGTCAGCCAGAATCTTCGCCTGATCGCCATCTGCGTGCTGCGCCATTTTCCACATCGGTTCGAATGTCGTCCGGTTCAATTGGCGACTGTATTTTTTGGCAAGAAAATCGTTGTACCTCTTCAGCAGGTTTGCCCTTTGAGCACCTTGGATATGCTCGAAAGTCCAAAACAGGAGTGAATCTTCGTTTTGGATTTGGAACACCGCGAGAGCTGGGTCTTTGGTAAGCGGAATTCCGGTGTAGGGATTCTTCTCGCTTAGTAGCGCCTTGATCCACCCTTTGTATGCTTTCTGCAGCGTTGGGTCGATGAAGAGAAGCCCCTCCGCGCCTTGGGCCCCGCCCGGCACGCCCCAACTTGCGGGAATTTTGGTTGGCAACATCCAGTAAGGCGAGACCACTGAGTAGATGCCTTGCTTCTTCATTGCGGCAACACCACGCCATACCCAGTCAATATCGGCTCGGTTTACGTCGTTAATGCTTTGCTTGTCGTTTGGTGCGATTTGGGCGTGGAAGCGGGCAAGGTTAACGCCTCGTTTGGCGAGGAATCGAGCATGGTTGTCGAGGCTGGGTTCCGTTTGGGTCCATCGCGGATGGGCGACCCAAGGCTTCTCTCGTCCAACCATGGTGTTAACCGCCCAAAACCGGATCGGCTGTCCATCGCCACGTACAAAGTCGCCATCTTTGTCTGCGGCGATGTACCCGTGCTCCCCTGCAACTGCTTCGTTCAAGGACCGGAGGTCGACCATCGCCGAAGGGCTGAAGGTGTCAGGTTTGGGGATGAATTCCCACCCAGCTTGTTGGAAGAATGCGATGGCGGCGAGAATCATATGAATTCATTATATGTCTTTCTTCGTCTATTTCTTTACAGGCTGGTTTGAACCTGATCTTGTATAATAGAGGAAAGTCACTATGAAACGCAAATCTAAAGCCGATATTAAGAAAGCACTCGACGCGCTAAAAGGGCCAAAGGGTCCCGACGATAAGTCCGTAGCAGTTGGCGGCAAAAATCAGGCTGCAAAGACGATGACTGGTGCCGTAACTGGCAAGTCATACCGACCGAAAATCTAAGGTCTCAAGTTTTGGAGCCGACTGAGCCGCCTAAACAGAGAGTCGCAGCTCCCAAAGATTCGAGCAGCGATTGGATTAGTATAGTCGCCCCCATAGGGTTCGTATTTTTTGGACTGCTAATGATTTGCTTTTGTGGCGGACTTTCCATGTACGGAGACTATACGGGACCACCTGAGGGGCTCGCTGAGTCAAATCGAGCACGATATGCCAACTTTGCTATCTTTTCGATTCCTGGCTTAGTTTTGGCTGCCATTGGTTTCTTGTGGTTGGCTGTAGTCTACCGTCGAAGACCGTAGAATCAACGAATGAACGAGCCGCCCATCATGGGTGACTATCCTCGTGATCCTGGTCTCAAGGATTCTAAGAAGAGTTGGCTGGGATGCGGTGCTTCTGTCGCGTTGCTCGCGATGGGTTTCCTTAGCTGCACATGCGGCGGAGCCCAGCTTCTTGCCGAAGGCCACACGGGCCCCATGGAGAAATCACGAACGATCCAAGCATCGTGTGGATGCTCCCGCTCTTTTGCGGACTCGGCATCGTTTTGGGTGGCCTTGCGGTTTGGCTATTTTTACGAAGCATGGGCTGCGTAGGAAAACGCTAAACTGGCTTATGACCGCACAACAATTTATGGCCGAGCATGTCGAGCGAATGGGGCATTCGGTGGCTCATTTTATTGCTTCAACCGACCCCAAGCTACTTGACCAACACCTCGAAACGAAAGGTTCTGAGCCAGCTCGGAGCATCCTTGAACTCGTTGCAGAGTGCGCCGCAGCTAATCGGTATTTTGCTGCGCTCCTGAATGGTGGAACTCATGGTCAGCCGACAATTCCAGAATTTGCCAATCCTGATGAAGCGAGCCACGAGATTATTGCGTCCGCGAACGTCCTTGCCGACGCGATTCGCTCAGCTCATGACGAGGCATTTGAGCAGGAATTCCAGCATTGGAGCCGAGGACCGCTCTCGGGCAAAATCTTGATGATGGGTGCGTACCGCAATATGGCGTACCATTCGGGACAGATTAACTTCATCCAGATTCTTGCTGGAGACCAGGAGTTCCATATGCCCTTAACCTGGCTGAAGTAACCTCAGATCCTGACGGCGGTGGCTAGCGCTGCAGGAGGTAATTCCGACCTTAGGACGAATTAGTTCAGAAATCGGGATACTTCGAGGCGACTGATATACTGTTGGGGTGACTACAGAAGCTCGTCTTCGGCGAGTCCGGACATTGATTCTCGGGTTCATTGTAGGTGTTACATTGTCAGGAATAACTGCCTTCCCGCTGATATGGGAGCTTTATATTCTTTTTGACCGGTCTGGATTTGGCGATGGCGCCTTTAGCAACGCGGTTTAAGTCGGTCCAGAGTGGCCTTGGTCGAGACCGACGCAAAATACCCATTTATGGCGTACGGCATCGGCTGGCTCGCCTTCGGACATCTCGTGATCGCGACTGCGTTTATTGGACCCTTAAAGGATCTGGTTTGGAACAAATGATCATTGAATGGGGGATGATTGTCTGCGTCGGGGTTCCGCTTCCGGCGCTGATTATGGGTCCGATCCGAGGGATTCCTTTTGGATAGCGTTTGAATGATTGCTCTTTCGGACTGCTGGGATTTTTTCCACTATAGTTTGTGAACCGCGAGATTTCGAACTTTGAATCAGCCATTTCTAATGAAGATAAGGAAGTCGTTAGATTTGGGATTCCGGTTGATTCCCTCCAGGTTGTATGTTATAAATGAGTAATTATGATTGCGACGGCGATTCTGTTAAGTAGCCTTGTGAATGCTGCGAAATCACCTTCCGTCGATTTCGTATTTTCAACCACATGCGATGGAGCCTATTTCTACACAACTCCGCAAGATCACCTTCCTGGGGGCACTTCGTTTGTCCCAGGCAGCGGGTCAAATTCATGGGTAACCTGTATCGGATACTCGGGAAGGGGAAACCCGAGTGGATTTCTTGAGTTGAAGGCTAACTGGGCCAATGAGAAATTCGATATATTGGGCGGCCTCTCTTCAGAGTATTGGATGGTTCCTCAAACGTCCACCGCCGTCACGACCATCGATTTTTCTGCGGACTACAGGAAGACAAACGGAATTCGCCTTCCTCAACTTTTGTTGTATCAGGGTTCCAAGGTGTTTATGGCGTCAATTCCAAGCGTTTCGAGTGACGTCAATCAATGGATTCCCACGGTGGGAACGTTAGCTCTAAGCGACTTTGTGCAGCTCTATCCCGCCAACGGCCAAATTGGCGACATTGACGTCAATTCGCATCCCGACTTCAGCAGTGGCAGAGCTCCGTTTTACTTTATGCTTGGGTTCCGCGTGTACAGCGCAGTTGCGATTGGAACCGGAACTGAAAAGATGGATTACGACAACATCAATATCATCGTGCACACGTCCCCTAATTAGTCTGGCGGCAGAGAAATGAACGCGAATTTAGGTTGCGGGCATTCACGCGATTTGACAAAATATGGCCGTCCATCATGGAACGCTCTAGGTTTTTTCGAATAAAACCTGACAAAAATGCTAGGTTTGCCCTAAAGAGAACATGGAAACCTGGTCAATATATCAGTGAGCGAGTAGGCTCATGAGGTTAGATTGAATGCCGAAGCTTATTGCATGTGTCGCGGGTTTGGTGGCACTAGTTGCAGGAATATTCGGGAATGTCGAACCGACTTTGTGTTTGCAACGTGCGTTGATCTCAGTTATAATCGGTTGGTGTTTGGGTGCTTTTTGGCAAGCGGCGGGTGGAAATCCGGTACAACTAACAATTGTGCAGCAAAGACAAGATGAGCGGTCAAAGCCTAAGGAAAGGGAAGACGCGGACGCTGCATAAGACAGTCCAGGGATGAAAATAGATGCCACTTACGCCAGATCAACTCCAAAAAGCGTGGAAGAACTTCAAAGTTTTTAAAGATCCCGATGCCCGAGCCGAGATCATCAACCACTTTTCCTACCTTGTTAAGATCACTGCCGGACGGTTAGTAACGAGTCTGCCAGGCGGTCTCGACCGAGAGGACCTAGTTGGCGCTGGAGTCATTGGCCTCATCAAGTCAGTCGATCAATTTGATCCGACTCGCGATGTTAAATTTGAAACTTATGCAATTGCCCTGATTCGGGGCGCAATTCTCGAAATGCTTCGAGATGAAGACTGGGTCCCACGCTCTATTCGAGAAAAGCTCAAAGCACTTGATCGGACAATGATGTCGCTTGAAACCAGTTTTGGCCGACCTGCGACCCCTCACGAAGTTGCTGAAAAGATGGAAGTCAGCAAGGAGGAAGTAAGCGAATTGATGGTTCGCATGGGCCGAACCAACATTTACAGCCTTGATGACATTCTTGGCACTAGCGATGGCGAAGATCATGTATCGTTCCTCGAATTGCTCGCAGACGAAGACAGCAATACTTCGGGCGAAGTCGAAGG
>JAYVXG010000723.1:0-9496 GCA_043785475.1 Armatimonadota bacterium | reverse complement strand
GCGAGCGTAACATTCCGTCCGGCTGGTGCAAGAAGCGCGAACGGCAAGTTCTGGATTGAGAAGTGTGAAGAAGGCTCAACTGGAAACCAGGAACGCGCATTTGATGGGACGATGAACATTGAATTCTATTTATTGAAGACGTTGAAGGCCACGCAATGGCTCTTCTATCGAGCAGGAGCCGAAAGAACCGAAGAACGACCGAGCATTATTTAATTCTTCTTCACCTAGCGACTTTCCTGCGAAGGAAAGGCCCTTTTTGAGACTCCATTGGCTTGGATCCTTCGCATCCAAAATCTCGGCTAACTCGTTGACCGAGGCGTCATCTTGAAATGCCGCAGAAGTCGCCATCAGGACGTTCAGGAATCCATGATTCAACACTCCTTGATTGTCCACGTGAGAGATGGGTTCATGAAGACCCGCCGTCAACTTAAATTCAATTTCAAGGTCGATGCACTGCTTGAGGGCGTTCGCCAACTGTACGGGCGAAGGGTACGACTCCTTGCTTTTACCGCCCGTCCGAAACTTTACTCGCACCCACTCCTCAGTCGCAAGCTCTGCCAGCGCATCATCAAGCGGTTGATCCCAAGGGAGTTCAAAGTAGATGTCGGTCTCTTTGCCGAGAGATCGTAAAGAATTAAGGGCATCGGTAATTCGAGAAAGATCATCAATTCTCGACTCGTACGTCGCGGCGGCAACGCCCGGACACTTTTCGAGGAGCATATTGACATCTTCCACGTCTTGAAGGCGAGCATCTTGCCATGTTTCCCAGCTTGTACTGGGGCGACCAATCAATGCCAATTCGAGTTCGTCGTTCGGGGTGACCAGCGAACCAAGATCAGAAAGGGTGTTGCACGACCAAGCCAAAGAACCCAACACCCAGCTTTCGGCTCCGCCTCGGTACGAGCGGTATTTGTCGAGGGCCACGGACGCAGGCAAACTAGCAGGCGGAAAAATTCCTGCGTAGTCAATAATGTTTTCAAGAAACCAGAGATCCGCTGAAGCCACGTTACAGTTTATCCAATGAACTGAGCATCCTGACGCATCAGCATTCAGATGATTGGGAAACCCAGAAAAGGTATCTTTAATACTTAGGCAATATTTTCACCGTCTCACCGGCGAGGGGCGAGGATTGCTAATTAAGAAAATGGCCAATATCAAAGTCCTTATTGCTGATGACGAACCGATCATCCGTCTTGACCTCCGGCAGATGCTCGAAAGCCTGGGTTATGAAGTAGTCGGCGAAGCTGGCAATGGAAAGGAAGCTGTCGATTTAGCCCGTGAGCACAAACCTGACGTGTGTATCCTTGACGTCAAAATGCCCGTAATGGACGGGATCGAAGCGGTTGACATTATCACCGAAGAGAACATTGCGCCTACCATTTTGCTGACCGCCTATTCCGACAAGGAATTGATTGAACGCGCCAAGGCTGCCGGAGTTTTTGCCTATTTGGTGAAACCGTTTAAGCCAAGCGACCTCGCCCCAACCATCGAAGTCGCTCGGGCCCGATTCGAGCAAAATATCTTGCTCGGAAAAGAAGTTTCGAGCTTAACCGAACGATTGGATGCAAGAAAAGCAATCGACAAGGCAAAAGGAATCCTGATGGATTCGCAAGGAATGAGCGAAGCCGAAGCCTACCGACGAATCCAAATCCAGTCGATGAACCTTCGCAAATCCATGCGCGAAGTTGCCGACGCAATTGTTTTAGCCAAATCAATCTAATTAGGTCCGTCATGAACGAGAATCTTTGGGCGCCTTGGAGGATGAAATACATCGAAAAGACGGGCGAATCCGGAAATATCTTTGTCGATCTTCCCGCCGCAAACGATGACCGCTCCAACCTGATCCTTTTTCGAGGGATTACGGCGTTTATCATGCTCAATGCCTACCCGTACACCAGCGGACATCTCTTGATTGCACCGTATCGCCAGACCAACGATTTGCCGTCGATGACGGACGCGGAGCTTCTCGAAATCCATCAGCTCCTCGCGAAGTCGGTAAAGTGGCTCCAAACCGCTTACAATCCCCAGGGCTTCAACATTGGGGTCAACATCGGTAGTGCGTCGGGTGCGGGCATTCCGATTCATCTTCACTGGCACGTGGTGCCTCGCTGGAGCGGCGACACGAACTTTATGACCACCATTGGCGAAATTCGTGTCATGCCCTCAACCCTCGCAGACAGTTACGACAAGCTCGTGGAAATCATCCGCAATGACCCTTGACGAACTGAAATCTCAGGCTTCGACTTGCACCGCGTGTACCCTTTGCCACCGAAGAACAAACGTGGTCTTTGGCGAAGGCGATCCCCATTCCCCGCTTGTTTTGGTGGGCGAAGGTCCCGGAGATAACGAAGATAAGTCCGGACGACCGTTTGTGGGTCGAGCGGGGCAACTCCTCGACAAGGCCTTGCGCGAAGCCGGTCTTAGCAGAGAAATGGTCTATCTCTGCAATACCGTCAAGTGCCGTGCGGCTGATTGGTCGACGGGGAAACCTCTTAACCGTCCGCCAACCGAAAAAGAAACCCGCACCTGCCGCCAATGGCTAGTTCCCCAACTCGGCCTGATCGCTCCAAAAGTCATCTTGTGCATAGGTGCGCCCAGCGCGAAAAACCTGATCAAGAAGAACTTTTTGATCACCAAGGAACGGGGACTCTACTTCCCGTGCGAATACGCGAAGACGGCCATGGCGACTATCCACCCGAGTTATATCCTCCGGCAACAACGACCGGACAACGATGGCGGGTTCTCGCTGCTGGTGCAAGATATTCAGCGGGCGTGGCTTGCAGCTCAGCAACTAATTGGCAACTGATTCATCGTCTTTTATCGGCACTCCCGCCCTTTTCTCAGATAACATTGTCCTTGTGATTGCCAAGGCTCACTCAGCCACCCTTAGCGGAATCGAGGCCCTCCCCATCGTGGTCGAGGTTGATTTGCAGGGACCGAGTGACCAAGGGATGTTCTTGTTGGTCGGACTTCCCGACCAAGCGGTCGCTGAGAGTCGAGAAAGAGTCCGTTCCTCCATCCGTAATAGCGAGATGGATTATCCTGGTTCTCGAAAGATCGTTTGTAACCTTGCACCTGGCGACATCAGAAAAGAAGGGCCGTTCCTTGACCTTCCAATCGCTTGCGCCGTACTTGCCGCGAATAACCAAATCCCGATCGAAGCGTTTGCAGACACCATGATAATCGGAGAGCTTGGCTTGGATGGCCAAATGAGACCAATTAATGGAGCGGTGAGCATCGCGCTCATGGCTCTCGAACAAGGCTTCAAACGGCTAATCTTGCCGAAACAAAATGCACCCGAGGCTGCTGTTGCCCTTGGCGTGGAGGTCTATGGAGTCTCGAGCTTGCTTGAAGCAGTCGAGCTTCTAAATGGCTCGCCCCTGATTTTCGCCGAGACATTTGATGACTCCGCGGAAGCGAGGATGCCCGAGTATTTAGTCGATTTTAGCGATGTAAAAGGGCAAAAACATGCCGTTCGCGCGATGGAAATCGCCGCCGCCGGAGGGCACAACGTGTTAATGGTGGGTCCGCCCGGAAGCGGTAAAACTATGCTCGCTCGTCGGTTACCAACGATCTTGCCTCCGCTGAGTTTAGAGGAAAGCGTGGCGGTCACACGCATTCATTCGTCGAGCGGACAGAAGCAAAAAGACGGATTGATTTGGGAGCGCCCCTTTCGCGCCCCTCATCACAGTGCCAGTCACGCAGCGATTGTCGGTGGTGGCAAGAACCCCAAACCAGGTGAGATTTCGATGGCGCACTTTGGGTGCCTCTTTATGGACGAGATGCCAGAGTTTGACCGCGCGGTGCTCGAAGCCCTGCGTCAGCCGCTCGAAGATGGGATTGTGACCGTCGCTCGCGTGCAAAACACCGTTACGTTTCCGGCCGAGTGCATCCTTATCGGAGCGATGAACCCGTGTCCGTGCGGCTTTAGGGGGCTCGCTGAGCAGAAGTGCGTCTCCACCCCGTCGAGCTGCATCAAATACGCCGGAAAGATCAGCGGCCCGCTACTCGATCGAATCGATATCCATATCGAGGTCCCCCGCCTCAAGCCCGATGAGCTAATGGACAAAAGCGGCGGTGAAGAAAGCTTGGTCATACGTGACCGGGTCTTAAAGGCTCGTGCTTTGCAGGCAAAGCGGCTCGGCGGTTCACGAGTCAACGCAAAGATGTCTCCTCGGGAGACGAAAGAGATGGTGGCTTTGGACGCGGAATGCGATCACTTCATGCGTCAGGTCGCGGCGCGAATGAGCATCTCGGCGAGGGTCTTTGACCGGATTCTTCGGGTCGGGCGGACCATCGCCGACCTGGATGGAAGCGAGGTCGTGAAGCGCAATCATCTCGCCGAAGCCGTGCAGTACCGCGAACGGGTCGTCGTTTAGACAGCCTGAGCTTGTAGACAAATGTCTGTTACAATTAAGGTTTAGAAGCTTGAAAACATGAGAGAAGGCGAGCGGGGACCCGCGAAATATCCAAGAGCCAAAAACTAGCTTTTAGGGGCAGAGAAGAACGTTACACCCTAAAAAATTTATCCCCGCTTTGAAGACGTAAGCAGACTCAAAATCTCTCCACACAATGAGGCTTGAGTAGCTGAAGACGGTTGTCGATGATAACCGTTGTCCCCCGCACGACAAGCTTTGGTTCCGTCTCCGGTTGCCGACTAGTAATAACCGTCATCAACTGGGACGTTATGCGCGAAAACGTTCAGTATTTCCCGCCCGATCCGCGTTGGCTTGCTGTGATCAGAGTCAAGATTGGTCAAGACTACGACGGTCAAGCGTTGGTCTAAAAGTCGCCCAATGTAGGTGGTAAACCCTTGCCACGCGCCACCATGTTCGACCAGTTGATGCGAACCAGCGTTCGATGGCATCACCCACCCGAATCCGTACCCAAAGTTTGGCCCACCAGCACAAGCACCATTGCTCAATTTGCACGGAGTCCAAGCTTGTTCTAGCTCGGTGCGAGGCAAAAGTTTCTCGGAATTTAGGGCGGCATCCCATTTCGCAAAATCGCGCACGCTCAGATAGAGGGCACCGTCGGCGGTCGTGTTTAACGAAGGTGACACCCAGGTTTGATTTCGAAGCCCCTTATCAGAAACTTCGTAGCCGGAGGCTCGATTGGGCACGATGTCGCGTTCACTAATGATCCGCGCGGTAGACATACCCAGCGGTTTAAAAATCTTCTCCTGAAGTAAATCCCCATAAAAGTGACCCGTCGCACGGTGGATGAGGATTCCGAGCAGGACATAGCCCCCGTTGTTATACTGCCATTGAGCTCCTGCCTGTGCAACCGGCGGATTGGCGGCCATAAGGTCCACCAAATCGATTTCGGAATAGTCCCGGCGCATATCGCATTTGTCGTACGGAATGTCGGGTAACCCTGACGTATGCGACATCAATTGACGAATCGTCACACCTGTCCAATTGCCGACTCCCTCTGGGAACCACTTCGTAATCGGATCGTCAATGGAAAAGACGTGTTCGTGGGCAAGCATCATGACTAAGGTGGCGGTAAATTGCTTGCCTATCGAACCTGATTGATACACGGTATCGAGACTCGCCGGAACTTTTAATTCAACGTTACTTACGCCATATCCTTTCATCATGACGGGTTTTCCGTCTCGAAGAAGGGCCACCGTCATACCAGGAATCTTCTGAATTCGCATCTGGTTCAGCACGATTTCATCGACCTTGCCGACCGAAGTAGTAGAGGTCAGAAAGGACAATATTACGGCTGCAATTGAAGTCATAGGTAACCTGCCTGGTCAATCTTATGGACTCCGATATCGCTAAAGGCATTCTGCGAATCAAAAGATTTAAGCGAGACTCATACAGGAAAATGGGGAATTAGGCAGTTTGGCTCATTAAGATTTTGAGTATTTCTCGCCCGATAACGCATGGCTTGCTAAGTTCGTCGTCGAGATTCGTCAGAACGACAACGGTGAGTTGAAGGTCGGTTAGCCGACCGATGTAGGTTGAGAATCCCTGCCAGGCGCCTTCATGCTGAGCAATCTTGGGCATGCCGTCGTAGGTCGGCAGCATCCAACCAAGACCAAAGCGGAGGGCGGAGGTTCCGGGCATCCTTCCATCGCGGAAGCGGACTGGGTCCCAAAGTCGTTGGATTTCGATTTGTGGAAGTAGGACATCAGAGCCGAGAGCGGTGGCCCAAGCAACGAAATCTTGGGCGCTCATCAACAACCCTCCATCAGCAGTGGTGTTGAAACTTGGTGCGATCCATTCTTGAGGATGCAGGGTGCCATCGATCATTTCGTAGCCGATGGCTCGGTTTGGGCTCGCAACTTCGTCGACTACCCGGGCGGTGGTCATGTTGATTGGATCGAAAATCCGTTCACGCATCACATTTACCCAGTGCTTTCCCGTGATTCGATGGATTAGAACTCCGAGCAGGACGTAACCGGAGTTGCAATAGTCCCACTTAGTCCCGGGCGGGCACAAAAGCGGCGCGCTGGCGATGGCGGCCACCATCTCATCTTCCGAATAATCTCTCTGATCGTCGAGCGCATCCATCGGAGCGTCGTCAAGGCCCGAGAGATGAGCCATCAGGTGCCTCACAGAGATCATCGACCACTTATCGCCGCCCTCAGGAAACCACTTTGATATCGAGTCGTCGAGGTGAAGAATATTGTCGTGCGAAAGCATCAGGATAAGCATCGCGACGAACTGCTTGGTGAGAGAAGCGATTTGGTAGACCGTCTCGGGAACCGTAGGGACCAGCTGCCCTAAATCTGCAAACCCGTAACCGCGAGCAAAAAGCGGCTCGCGATCTCGTATGATCGCCACGCTCGCTCCCGGCACCTGCTGCTCAGCTATACGACGGCGAATGAGGGCGTCGATTTGGTCGAGGGTTGCCGAGGGGAGCACAACCGATATTTTAGCGTGTATACAAGAGCGGCACTGATACACGAAGTGAGGAACGAGCGCAGTTTATCAGTGTAACTTGGAAATCAGAGTTAACACCGATAAGGTCAATCCATCGCCGAGGCTCGGAGACTACTTGCCCGCTCCGCGACTCCAGTGCGCCCTCGCGTAAAGCGACTTCGAGTCCTATGCAGCTTGCGAGACCGTCATCAGATTGGCTTGCGCCTTCGCGTGACTTGGGTCAAGCACCAATGCCTGCGAATAGCACTTCATCGCCGCCTGATCGTGGTCCATCTGGGCCATACAGTTACCAAGCACGAACCAGCCGTCGGCAAAGTCCATTCGGGCCCGCAGGGCAATCTCATAAATTTGAGCCGCCTCTGGGTATGCGCCGACCTTGTACAGCATATCGCCACAACTAAAGGAGGCATTGCTATCCGCCGGGTCAAAATTGATTGCTTCTTGATAGTGAGCCAAAGCGTGGTCAAACGCTTCGCATCGCTCGCATGCTCGCGCCCAGTTGACGTAAAAGCCCGCAGTTGGTTTGTGAAATTCTAGGTACTTGCTGTAAGCGGCTTCAATCTGTGGAACATCGCCCAGTTTTGCGAGGCACGTAACCCACTCATTCCAAAGCCCTTGATTTTCCGTTTGCGCGGTCCAAGCCTGCTCAAAATACGTACAAGCCTGATCGAAATTCCCGCGACGTTCGGCAATTACCGCCAAGCCCCGTGAACACATGGCCACTTGGCGCGGATCGGTGATTGCAGCCAAGTAGTCCTTCTCGGCTTCGTCAAATCGTTCAAGGTTCTCAAGCGCAATCGCTCGACCCATGAGCGCAGGTCGGAAACCAGGTTGGCGATTCAAGGTGTCATCAAAACCGTCGAGGGAAGCTTGCCATTTGCCAAGACATCCGAGGAGCTGAGCATGGAGTCCATGTCGTCGGAAATCGGCGATGCCTCGGTCTCCAATACAACCGTCGGGCCACGATAAAGTCAGACACTTCTCGACCGATCGCATGGCTTCGGGATATCGTCCGAGATTGAGCAGGACTGATGTGCGAAGATACTCGTTCACGACCCCGCTATAAGCGGTTTGATCGCACTGATCGCACGCTCTAAGCGCTTCTTGTTGGCGACCCAAAATATCAAGGCTTGTAGCCAAAACTTGGAATGCAGCGTGACCGTACTCTGCTCCTGCGGTCGGCATGAGCCGAACACACTTCTGAGCAACGTCTACTGTTTTTGCGTAGTCGGCAGCGACAAAGTAGGTGTTGGCGAGGTTAAAAAGGTGGAATGGATCGTTTGGATTCTTCTCGACAACACCCTCAAGGATGTCCAACGTCCGCTGAACCTTGTTCTTCTCGACAAGTGCTGCCTGGCGGTATCCGTCATGGTGAATCTTACATCCCGGCAATGGTGTCCATGGCAACATGAACTTCATCAAAGATGGTGTGATCTGCTCATGAATCGGCTCGGTAAATTGGACGCCTTCAATGCGTCTGAACAGTCGCGTTGGACTGTGAATGAATTCGGTGGTGGTGCCGCCGTCGTCAAGATAATTGACGATTTCGATGCTGTAACCGCCAATGTGGGGTCGGACGACTCCCTTCGGGAATTCATCGGCACAAGTGGGGTCCAGTTGCTCGTCGGCGTCGATCCACAAGGCCCACTCGCCGGTAGCGAGGGAAAGAGCGTGGTTTCGGGCCGCGCTAAAGTCGTTGATCCATTCGAAAGTGCCGAGGATCGCACCGTATTTCTTAGCGATCTTGACCGTGTCGTCCTTGCTGCCGGTATCAACGACGATGATTTCGTCGACGACACCTTTGAGGCTATCCAAACACTTGACTAAATTCTTGGATTCATCGCGAGTAATGAGGCACGCGGAAATGGTGATCCCGATCCCAGCTTCAGGAGCATAAGGGTATTTTGTTAGCCAATCATCCGCTGGAACGTCGGTGCGTTGTTGCTTTCTTGCAAGAAGCTGGCGACAAAAGAAGTAACGCGAGAGAA
Source organism: Armatimonadota bacterium (assembly GCA_043785475.1). Lineage (GTDB taxonomy): Bacteria > Armatimonadota > Fimbriimonadia > Fimbriimonadales > Fimbriimonadaceae > Fimbriimonas. The sequence continues at coordinate 612 of JAYVXG010000723.1, read as the reverse complement.
GAGTTTGGAGATCATGAGTTCTTTTGGTGCCTTTGGCTTCATCGAATCTCATTGCCGCGGGCTCTTCGTTTCCGAAGTAGCTCTCGCAAATGAGGTGTTCGCAGAGAATGTCTGGGTGGGTTTCACCACGGGAAATCGCATCATTCAGCAACTGGCGAGCTACGGCAAAGCGGTGCGACTCGAGTGCCTGACGGGCTTGCTCTGCAACGGGATGGCTCATGCTGCTTCAACGTAGCGCTGCTTGGCGAGATATCGTCGAGCTCCGGCAATACTAAACATTTCGTCACGAACAAGTCGTTTGATCGTGAAGACGGTCTGAATGTCTTCTGGGCGGTAACGTCGTTGCCCACCCTCAGTTCGGACTGGCTCGAGAAATGCTTCGAATTCTCGCTCCCAATACCGAAGAGTGTGGATCTCCACCGCTGTGATCTTGCTGGCAACGCTGATGCTTACCAAGCCTTCCGACTTTCGTCTCTCGTTCGTCATGATATGTTGATGTGTGAGGCAAAATATGTCTCACATTTCAGGTATCGGCAGGTACCTCGTATTTTTGCAGAGTTCGGCGGGATAGAATGCTCAAATGCTATCGCTTTTTGCGTGTTCTTTGGTGCT
>JAYVXG010000722.1:0-2914 GCA_043785475.1 Armatimonadota bacterium | reverse complement strand
CGGCGCGCGATCTCGGTTTTGCCAACTCCAGTCGGTCCGATCATGAGAATGTTCTTCGGTTGAACGTCGTTTCTTTCCTCTTCAGGAAGCTGCTGGCGGCGATACCGGTTGCGCAGGGCAACAGCAATGGCCCGCTTTGCCGCAGTCTGTCCAATAATGTATTTGTCGAGTTCGGCAACAATTTGGCTCGGTGTCAAATCTTCGACGGGAGGAACGTTCACAGATTCATTATGGCTGGTATCTAGACGCTTCCGAGGAGTCTAACCGTTCTTGGCCCATAGGTTAAGCAAACGTTAATAACAAAGTTAACAATCCGTTAATAATATATCGGTACGATCTCTTTTCGATGAAGGGAATTATGTGTCTGATGGCCTTGGGCCAAGTTTGTGTCGGTTTCGCGTTCGCTAGTTCGGACAGTTTTTTAGTCAAACCATTAATTTTGGGCGAGCAGAAAAATATGGAGATGACCAACCATGGCTGGATTAGCGGGTACTTGCAACAGCAGTATTTTTCATCTGACAAGGGTGGTACCAATTCCGGATTTTTCCGCAACAGACGAACCCGCCTCGCCTACAACTATATCGGCGACGAAAAAACCATGGGCCGATTCTCCATCGAATTCGCATCCGGTTCCAACCACTCAACCGCACAGGTTCGCGAAGCGTACATCAAGTACAAACCAAATGCACTTAAGAACCCTTCCGGTCCATCGTTAACGATCGGCGCTCAGGATATCCCGATGGGATATGAGAACACGCTTTCAAGCTCCGCGATTTTATGGTCCGAGCGGTCCGTGTATCAAAGTGCATTCTTCAACAGTGAAGTCAGCAAAGGGCTGCTCTTTCAAAATGGAGATGCCAACACATACTGGTTCGTTGGACTGTTCGATTCGCTAACAATTGGCGACCCCGAGCAATCGGATTCGACCACCAAAGGCGAAATCATGCCCGTATACGGTGTCCACAGCAAGATGGGCGCATTTGAAGGTGGTCTTTCGGCAATGTCCGGAAATCGTCCCGCCTACTCAGCCGGAGCAATCAGCCTCGCTCGAACCGATCGGAACTTTACCTACGCCGATCTTCGCTATCATCCAAATGGCTCCAAGCTTGACATTCGGAGCGAATACATGATTGGAAAGGATCGAATTCCTCTTGCCGCAGTTGCCACTGCCAACAAGGTCAAAGGTGGACATGTCAACGTCGAATACAAGCTCAACGATATGGATACTGCGATCTTTCGCTACGAGACATTTGACCACAATTCTGACGCTGCCGGACAGATTCAAACTCTTTTCGGAGCTGGAGCAACGAAGGACGTGAGTGCGAACATGAGATTGGGACTCTGGGCCGACTGGAACAAAGTTCCAACTAACGCTGTGGGCCAGCGATCCTACAAGACACTGACATTTAGAGTCCAATTCAAGTTCTAATTATCTGACGAACCTGAACGCAAGAGAGTTAATCTGCATAGGAATTAACTCTCTTGGAACCAAGTGAGGATTGTCGCAACCGTGATTACGCTTAATAAGTGGAAAGCCATCCTCGCCTTGAGCCTCAGCTTCGGTGAAAATTCAAACCAAGGATGTGCACGCTGGGTAGTCTATTGGTCATGCCCACCGCAACCATTTCCGCAACCGATCCTCTCAACTGGCAATCCGATGGACGCCCAGTCCCCGAGGTTGCGAACGGCAACCGCTATTTGATCGGCGGCGAAATTCGCGAATGGAAAGGGCAGACCAATGAGGTCAAATCGTGCCTCTTCTTTAATTGGAACGAAGGCGTTGTCCGACCAACCCTTGGGTACGCGCCAGTTCTGGACCCCACAGAAGCCCTCGAAGCCCTCTTCGCCGCTCAAAAAGCGTGGGATAACGGGCAAGGCGAATGGCCAACTTCAACGGTCGGCGAGCGTATTGCCGCTGTCGAAGCGTTCGTTGTAAGGATGAAAGCCGTTCGTGAAACCGTGGTCGAGCTGATCATGTGGGAAATTGGCAAGAACCTCGCCGACGCTCAAAAAGAGTTCGATCGAACCGTCCAATACATCGAAGATACGATCGAAGCACTAAAGGTTTTGGACCGAAAGAATGCCGGCTTCACAGTCGAAAAAGGGTTCTTAGCTCAGATTCGCCGTTCTCCGTTTGGTCCAACTTTGTGCATGGGACCTTATAATTATCCGCTCAATGAGACGTTCACCACCCTGATTCCGGCGATCATCATGGGCAATCCGGTCATTTCCAAATTGCCCCGCTTCGGACAACTCCTTAATACACCGTTGCTCGAAGCGTTCCGCGATTGCTTCCCCGCCGGCGTTGTCAACATCATTAACGGAAAAGGTGCCGAGATCATTCCGCCAATCCTCCAACATGGCGGAGTAGAGCTTCTTGCCTTCATTGGTGGATCGAAAACTGCTGACCAACTCAAGACGTATCACCCGAAGCCTCACCGACTCAAGTCGATTTTGTCGCTCGACGCAAAGAACCTCGCGGTTGTCCTGCCCGATGCAGACATCAAAGTGACGATTCCGCAATTAGTTGCGGGTGCCCTTGGATTCAATGGTCAGCGATGCACCGCGCTAAAGATTTTGTTCGTACATCGATCACGAGTGGACGAGGTGATTACCGAACTTTCAAAGGCAGTCAATGCCCTTGAAGGTGGACTGCCTTGGAAGAAGGGCGTTTCTCTCACTCCGCTTGCGGACATCAACGCCTCAAAATGGCTTCGTGAACTCATCGACGAGGCTGTTTCGATGGGGGCAAAGGTCATGAACGAAGGCGGCGGCGAGGTCATCGAAAATTTCATGCATCCCGCAATCGTTTATCCGGTCACCGCCGAAATGCAACTTCACGAAGTCGAGCAATTCGGACCAGTGATTCCGATCCGCGCGTACGATGACATCTCTGAGGTCATGACCTACGCAG
>JAYVXG010000721.1:0-2915 GCA_043785475.1 Armatimonadota bacterium | reverse complement strand
GTACTTCGCCCTCGGCGATTTCGCAAACCGCATCAGCCACGGTTCGGAAAACTTCGGCATCGCCATCGGCGGCGAGCAATGCCATTGCTTTAGCGAGGAAAACGTCGCCTGACATGATCGCGGTGGTGTTGCCAAAGGAAGCCGCAGCGGTGGGCTTGCCTCGTCTCATTCCCGCAGAGTCGATGACATCGTCATGAACAAGTGTCGCCATGTGGATGATTTCCATGCACGCACCAAGTTTGCGGAGCCGGTCGATGTCGGCATCAGGATTGACAACTTTGCCCGAGAGAATGACAAACGCCGGGCGAAGCCGCTTTCCACCCGCATCCAAAATCTGCTTCGAGACTTGTTGAATCAGGTCGACTTTCGAATGAGTGCTCTCTCGGATAACGTGCTCGATTTCCGCGACTTCCTCCGAGACTCTGCGAAGCAATTGAGCCTGAATATCGGGGTTGTTGAGAATGGATAAGGACGATGCGGTCATGGCTTGGTTCCCCAATGGATGCAGATGTTTCCGAACATGAGGTCTTGAAAATTCACATCGGTGAATCCAGCGGCTTGCATGATTTGGACGAGTTCTTGTCGAGTCTTAAATCGCTTTGAGCTTTCGTTGAGATACTTGTAGTCGTTCTTACATCGAAACGACATCCCCAGAATACTGGTGACAAGCGAGCGTCCGATCCCGGTCAACGTGCGGGTAATTCGACTTTTCGGTTCGGCACAGTCAATCGATACGAATCGTCCGCCGGGCCGAAGAACCCGAAACGCCTCTTCATGGGCGAGGGAAATATTGGAAACATTTCTCATTCCCCAACCGGTCGAGATGCCGTGAAAACGCTCGTCTTCGAAGGGCAATTCGCAGGCATCGCCCACAATCAAAAGTGAGTTTTCATCTTTTGCTGAAGCTTGGGCAATCATTGGTTCGCAGAAGTCGATTCCCACGATTTCGCCCCGCTCGCCAACCTTGGCTCGGAGGGCAGGAAGGAAGTCGCCAGTGCCACAGCATAAGTCGAGAACCGAGTCGCTTGGCTTCAGGTTTACCTTCGAGACGGCTAGCTCACGCCACTTTTGGTCTCGATTAAAGCTAAGGATGCGGTTTGCCGTGTCGTAGTTCTTCGCGATCCGAGAAAACAGTCCGTGTACCGCAATGCCTTTCTCCGCATCTTGCGCTTCCCACACCGGAACCTGTTGCTTGGTTTCAACCATTTCCTTTCTCTTTATACCGCACCATTTCTAGAAATTTCAGAATATATTGAAAGTTACTACGGATAAAATTGAGTGTGCGTTTCTATTCTTGCTATGCCTTTGATTTGGACGGGACCTTGTACCGGGGAAACGAAGTGATTCCTGGTGCTCAAAGAGTGGTGTCTGAGCTTGAATCGCGGGGGGCAAGAATTCTCTACGTCACCAATAACTCAGGTTTGTTGAGGCAGGACTATGTGGCTAAACTGCAATCGTTTGGATTCGCAGCCGGGCCAGATCAGATCATTACGAGTGGAACCATAGCCGCTCAGTATTGCGTTGCACACAAGCTTTCCCGGGTCTTTGTTGTCGGCGAGCCCGGATTAGTAGGAACACTCCGCGAGGTTGGAGTTGACGTGGTTAATTCAGACGTCGCCGGTAGCATCGAATTTTCAACTGAGGGAGCTCAGGGCGTCGTTTCCGGAATTTGTCGCTCGGCGTTGTCCTATCAATTGCTTGATGCCGCAATGCAAGTCGCTATGAAAACTCAGACGTACATAGCCTGCAACAAAGACTTGTCTTATCCCGTGGAAAGCGGCAAGTTCTGCCCGGGGTCGGGGGCAATTGTTGCCGCAATCGAGGCCTGCAGCGGGGTTAGAGCCGTCGTCGTCGGAAAGCCTGAACCTGCCATTCTGCTTGACGCACTCACCCAAATTGGAATCGCTCCACACAACACGCTGATGGTTGGAGATCGGGTGGATACGGATATTGAGTGTGGGAAATCCGCTGGCGCCGATACGTGCTTGGTTTTGTCTGGCGTGACGGAAGAACCAGTCGAAGGTCAATGGTGTATTGCTTCAGTCAAAGACCTTGTCTAAGTTCTTCTTCGGCTTGTCGAATGGTGCGTATTTCGGACATTGTCACGTCCAGCATCCCGCCCGGAATGTCGGCCGGAGTGAAGAGAGCCTCGTTTTCCCCTTTGACGGTCATCTTTTCTAACTCGCTCCGCATTTGCTGAAGCTTATTTGCAATCTTAAAGGCCCCGTCAAACCCAATGTCGCCACCAGCGACCGGCACCTTTTGAACCTTAAAGAAAGTCTCCATGGCTTCGTAGACATAATCTCCGGGACGACGGCTATGAATCTCGGTCGGAATGGTGGCCCGAAATTGGAGGACTGCGTCCATCATCGCTTGGTCCGTCGCAGTTATCGCTTGATCGCGAAGTTGGCAGTAGGTGTCGGGAAGAGTTGGTTGACGCCAATAGGGGGACTCAAGGAGTTGCTTGGTCTCGAGCCTGGTTCGCGCAATCTCGTTGAGCAGAGTCAAACTTGATTCACTGAGATCGCGATGCAGGCGGTTCAGGGTCAACATCTTTCGCATCGCACCAAAGAGGCGATGGGCCTCAAGCCGAGATTCAATCTCTGGCGTGTAGAGTTCAGCCTTCTTGGTGCGCATAATCACGATTGCAATCGAACCAAGCACGATGGATGCAACGAGTGCCTCGGACCATCCCAGAATCGGCAAAACCATTCGAAAGGCAATGGGGGCGCCAAAAGCAGCCGCGATGATTCGGCCCCACCGCTGGTGGAAGTCCTTGAATATGTCCAGGCGCTCTGTCTCTCGGAGATAGGCGACGAGGTGCGGGTATTGCTCACCCTTATTACTAAAAAGCATGGACTGTGAATGAATTTTACGCTCAATCGGCGGAAGCGTTGCAGGGTTTACTAAAGCCT
>JAYVXG010000720.1:0-2923 GCA_043785475.1 Armatimonadota bacterium | reverse complement strand
ACCGAATCGACAATTTGCCATCCTCGAATACTGGCACTCCGCATGGGCCGCCTTCGTCGATCGAGGTTAACCCCTCGATTTGGCTGCCATCCATTCGGAACACCGGGAAATAATACTTGGCAACCTGCTCGGATCTTCCCTCGACGTAATGCCCAACCATGATTCGTCGAAATCGCGTGGCTGACTGATTTGGCCCGGATCCGTGGACCAGCGAACCGTTAAAGAAGATCACATCGCCTTTCTTCATGTGAATTGGGATCGGAGACATTCCCGGCAAGTTAATCACGACATCCGAAAAACTTTTGGTCGTGTCTGCCTTTTCCGTACAAGCCATTGGCATGTCATGGGTGCCGGGAACGACTTCAAGACATCCGTTTTCATCGTCAATGTCTTCCAATGCCAGCCAAGCTGCCATGCACGTCCCCGGCTCGGTCTGGAGGTAACGGTTGTCTTGGTGCAAAGCCTGACCCCGAGCTCCCGGAGGCTTAAAATAAACCATTGTTTGCACCGCCAGCGGTTCGCGGGCATAAAACGAAGTCAGATACCGATTAATTCGGGGATCAACCATATAGTCAAATGCGACCTTGTCTGCTCGGTGAGGCTGCAAAAGCCGGGGGTACCGCTTGAGTGGGTCTTCATGCTGAGGGTCAACTCCGCCCTCGGCCCAGCCGTCTCCTCCGCGCTCCACCATGTCGGTAAAGTATTGAGCCCAGAAGTCGCACTCACTCTCGGTAAATAAGCTCTTGACAACGAGATAACCGTTCCCGTGGTAGGACGCCGTCTCTGATTCCGAAATTGGTTCAAGATTTTTCATGGCCAAAATTGTTAATGCGATGATACACCGAAGCGGGGCGCACTGATACGCGAAACAAGGATCGCGTGAAGCTTATCCAGTAATTCTCAAATCTCAATTCAACTCCGTCAAGGGCAACGCATTTAAAGGTAGAACAGGGAACGTTATGAGCAACTGGCAAAGTCAATTCTCCGCCCATCTCCCAAGACTCGGGCACCGAAATTGGATCGTAATTGCCGACGCTGCCTACCCCGAGCAAAGCGCACCCGGTGTCAATGTTGTCATCGCCGATACGCCGGTCGATGAAGCTCTGCAATTTGTTCTAACCGCTATTCACGAGTCCGGGCATGTGTCACCAAATGTCCTATTGGATCGTGAGTTAGAGTTTCTTACGGATGAACTTTGTCCAGGCGTCAGCGCATTAAGGGCGAGCATTCGGTACGAAACTGCCCAACTTCCCACTTCGGAAGCCGCCCATGAGTCAATCCTCGAAATGCTCAATATGGAAGGAGCTAACTATTCAATTTTTGTCATTAAGACCAACACGATGATTCCCTACACATCCGTTTTCCTTCGCCTCGAGTGCGGCTATTGGAATAATGACCGCGAAGCCCTGCTTCGGGAGATGCTCTAGTGGGCGTCGATCCCAAACTTATTCCTTTCAAAAGGATGTCAACCGGGGCGAAGATGCCATCTATCGGACTCGGAACATTCGGCTCTGACAAGTACGACTCTGCCACCGTTGCGAAGGCAGTCATCGAAGGGTACGAGCTCGGATATCGCCATTTCGATTGCGCGGAAGTCTATGGCAATGAAAAGGAGATCGGAGGCTCTTTCGCCCACATTCTGGGTTCGGGGGCTTTGCGAGAAGACTTGTGGATTACCAGCAAAGTTTGGAATAATCACCATGGTGATGCGGTTGCTGCGTGCGAAAATTCCCTTCGGAACCTCGGTCTCGACTACCTTGATCTCTATCTCATCCATTGGCCATTCGCCAACCATCATGAACAAGGTGTAGCTGTAGACTCTCGTGATCCTCATGCCAGACCGTACAATCATGATGGCTACATGAAAACATGGAGTCAGCTGGAATCGCTGGTTTCTCGGGGTTTGGTGAGGCATATTGGCACATCCAACATGACGGTGCCAAAGCTGTCGCTGGTTTTGCGCGACGCTTCGATTAAGCCATCAGCAAACGAGATGGAAATTCATCCGCATTTCCAGCAGTCGTCCTTGTTTGATTTTGTGTTTTCAAACGGAATCGTTCCTATTGGCTACTCGCCCATCGGATCTCCGAGCCGCCCGGAGCGCGATCGCACTGCCGATGACACCGTTGATATCGCAGATCCCGTCATTGTCAATATTGGGAATCGGTTAGGTGTCCATCCGGCGGAAGTTTGTATAAAATGGCAAATCCAACGCGGCTCGGTACCCATTCCATTCTCGGTAAAGCGAGCTCAGATGCTCGCCACACTTCAGGGTGTCATCGGTCAACCGCTAACGGATGATGAAATGAATGCAATCTCAGCAATCGACCGAAATTGCCGCCTCATCAAAGGCCAAGTCTTCCTTTGGCCCCATGCAACCCACTGGGAAGACCTTTGGGATGTTGATGGGACGATTCTTAATTAGCTTCAGCGATCAAATTCGCGATCAGAGCCGTCCAGCCTGTCTGGTGACTCGCGCCGCAACCGCGCCCGGTATCACCATCGAAGTACTCGTAAAACATCAAATGATCTGGGCTTTGCTTACTAAACGAATCAGGCTGCGCCGGACGAACGCCGTCCGCACCTTTCTCGTACAAACTCACAATCCGTCGGCTAAGTTCATCCGCCAATTCCCCAACGCCTACATCCACTAAATGCTCGGATCGCACGATGTTAAAGTCTTCTCCCCAAGCAGCATGATGTTCGCGCAGAGCCTCGACGAGAAGATAATTAATCGGCATCCAAATCGGACCGCGCCAGTTCGAATTCCCCCCAAAGACCCCCGTCGTAGATTCCCCCGGTTCGTACTGAATCAGGTGATAAGTCCCTTCAATGTCCTTTTCAAATGGACGGTTTTTGTAAAATTTCGACAAAGCTCGTATCCCGTGTGGCGAAAGAAACTCATCTTCGTTAAACACTCGCG
>JAYVXG010000719.1:0-9530 GCA_043785475.1 Armatimonadota bacterium | reverse complement strand
TCGAAATCTATGTCAATTCAAATATGCCTACTCATGGCGAGTTTGCGGAGAAGCCAATTTGGGGAAATTCGGCTCAGCTCGCCCACGTGGGACATATGTACTTTCGATGGTCAACCCAATCGTCGATTGCCAAGGCAAAATTCGTCGTCGAGAAATATAACGCCTTTGGTTATGACCCCGTCTTCGACACTGTGATCGATCAACAAGGCGACTATGATCTCCCGATAGCTCAAAACATGCAGGTGCCCGGTATCTATCAGATCACGCTCACCCCGATTAATTCCAGCGGAACGCCGGTGGGACAAAGCGCAAAGGTTTATAACACAGTTCCAGTTCCTTCGGTAAACTCCGGTTTTCCGGCCAGCAAAAACCCGCCGGGTCCATCCGCGAACTTCACTGTGACGGTAGATCATTACCAGCCCCCGGTCGGAGAAACGTTGTATCACTTTATCCTTGCCCGTGAGCCTGAGCAGGGCGGCACGTACAACGATATGATGATCAAGTTCTATGCGGGACTGGTTGGCCACGCTCCCCACAAGGGCGACAAAATTTACATGCCACCTAAACCGGATAACGGCAAGTCTTGGTCGGACTATGTAACGGATGGCGTGGATTTTGTCGGCGGAATAATCAAATGGGCCGAGAGCGTGTTGGCGTCCCTAAATTCCTTCTATACAGATATCAAAAATGTTGCCGCCGAAGGGATCGCTAATGCAACCGGACTTCCGGCCTCATTGATCCGGATGGGTATTGATATTGCCATGGAGGCAATGGGTGTGCCCAGCACACCCTTCGATTTCCCCGGCATGTCAGAGCTTGGTTCTGACTTTGTGGCGGGAGAGATCCTTGATGCTGCTGAAATTCCTGGTGTGGATCGGGATGCCCTGGCCGGAAAGATTAAGTCAGGTATCTCGGATATGGCAGAGGCCGGAAAGGCCGTAAACAATCCGAACGCGCCAATGTTGATTCCAGATCCTGATTATGCCGACAAACCAGCAATGATGAAACTGCGGATCAACTGCACATCGAGCGCTCCGAACGTTTACGGTCAAGCATCACCCATTTCGATTCGGGTCGAATCATGGGGTGACGATGGGAACGATCACATTGTGCTGTACGAAAACACAGTTGTACTTCCAAAGTTAAAAGCAGGTCAAACCGTGGTCATTCCAGTCGCTTTGAAATACTATAAGACCGATACATCCGGACCGACCCATGAAAATGCGCTTGGACGCTGGAATAAGGCAATGTACAATCCAAAAAGCACGTGGTTCACCGTCAATGGAGTGAAGATTACGAACCATTTATCGAACATGGCGTGGCCGTAGATTAACTTTTCATCAATTTCTGAATAACGTGGCCGTGAACATCGGTTAAGCGGAAGTCACGCCCCTGCAATGGGAAGGTGAGCCGCTTGTGGTCAACACCCATCAACCAAAGGATTGTCGCCTGCAGGTCGTGAACATGCACCGCGCCCTTGGTTTCAACTTCCTTGACGGGTTGAATTGGGTTGCCGCTAGCATCGGTGATGTTATATCCGTAATCGTCGGTTCGTCCGTAAGTCGTGCCCGCATTGCATCCTCCCCCCGCCATGAACACCGTAAAGCATCGAGGATGGTGGTCACGACCGAAATTATTCGGATCGTTGGATCCCTGCGAGTAGCTGGTTCGTCCAAATTCGCCACCCCATACAATTAGAGTGTCTTCCAACATTCCTAATCGCTTCAAATCTTTGATGAGAGCCGTCGTCGGTTGATCAGTGTCCTTACACTGATTTGTAATTCCACCCTTAATGTCCCCGTGCTGATCCCAACCCTGGTGGTAAAGCTGGATAAACCGAACTCCCTTTTGTGCCAACCGCCGAGCCAAAAGGCAGTTGGCAGCAAAGGTGCCTGGCCGTTTCGAATCGGGGCCGTACAGATCGAACGTTTCTTGGGTCTCTTTTGAGATATCCATGATGTCGGGCACGCTTGTCTGCATCCGGTACGCCATCTCGTACTGAGCAACGCGACTCTCAATCTCTGGATCAAGCTCTTTCTCATATTGATGCCTATTGAGCTCGCTGAGGCGATCAAGCATCGCTCGTCGGCCAGAACCGCAAACTCCATCGGGATTCGAAAGGTAAAGAACGGGTTCTTTGCCGGATCGGAACCGGACTCCCTGGTAGCGAGAATCGAGGAAGCCATTGCCCCATAACCTTGCGTCGAGGGGTGGGTCGCCTTTGCCGACGCTGGCTAAAACCACGAATGCCGGAAGGTCCTGATTCATCGAACCCAAGCCATAGGAAAGCCACGAGCCAAACGACGGGCGCCCCGCAATTTGGCTTCCGGTTTGGAAGAAGGTAATCGCCGGATCGTGATTGATCGCCTCGGTATACATCGACTTGATGAAACAAATCTCGTCGGCTACGGTCGAAAGGTGCGGCAGGGCGTCGCTCATCCACGCTCCGCTCTTGCCGTGTTGCGCAAACTTGAATGGCGAACCCGCAAGCTGAATGACGCTCTGATTGGCGCTCATGACTGTCAGTCGCTGACCGTGCCGCACGCTTTCGGGTAACGGTTCGCCATGGAGCTTGTTGAGCATTGGTTTGTAGTCAAACAAATCTTGCTGAGCCGGACCGCCAGCCTGAAAAAGGTAAATAATCCGCTTGGCCTTGGGCGGGTGATGATACTTTCCTAGGGTTACTTGACCATCTTTTTCGCCAAACGCCCAACTTGGCAGCAGAGATGCCATCGCCACCGAGCCAATACCTTTGGCGGTGTTGCCAAAGAACTCCCGGCGAGTAAGGCCAAGCACTTTGCTAATCGGGTGGTCGGGATCGTAAGAATTCATAAGTTATCGCTTCCAAATAACAGAGTCTGAGTTGAGAATTGTTTGAACGGTCATCGTCATTGACGCAACTTCGACCGGATTGAGGTTTGCATCGGGTTTCGATTCGCCGACTCTGCTAAGCTTCTTGGCTCCTTCGGGAATCTTGGCAAATTCAGTGCGCTGTTCCGACAAGACTTGGTTTAAGATCGCGAGTTCTCGGGGATCCGGGTCGCGTGCGGCGAGGCGTCGAAACGCCGACCGAATACGCTCGATATCCGTACCGTAGAGGTGAATCACCTTCTCTGACAACACTCGGGCGGCTTCCACGAACTGAACGTCATTAAGCAAGACTAGAGCCTGAAGCGGAGTGTTGGTCGAAGGGCGCCGAATCGTACACGCCTCGCGAGAGGTAGCATCGAACGTCATCATGCTTGGCACCGGAGTCGTGCGCTTCCAGGTCGAATACAAACTCCGGCGATATAAGTCCGCCCCTTTGCTCTGTACAAAACCTGGGCTCATCGTGTTGAACTCCTGCCATATCCCCGCCGGTTGATAAGGATTGACTGGAGTGCCGCCAATCCGAGGATCGAGCAATCCCGATGCGGCAAGCACGGTGTCGCGAACCATCTCTGCTGGCAACCGAACGCTCGGACCACGCGACAGAAGTCGATTGTCAGGATCAATTTTCATCGACTTCGCAGTGCGAACAGAATCTTGCCGGTATGTCCCAGAAAGTACAAGTGAACGCACCAATTTTTTAAAATTCCAACCAGAATTGACAAATCTCCTGGAAAGGAAATCAAGCAGTTCAGGATTTGAGGGACGCGAACCCTGAACCCCAAAATTCTCACTTGTTTCGACTAATCCGGTTCCAAATAGCATTTGCCAAACCCGATTGACGGCCACCCGTGAAGTGAGTGGATGGTTTGGTTGGGTGGTCCATTTTGCGAGGGCCAGGCGGTTATTCACTCCGATAGTTGCCATCACGGGCAACGCTTTTGGCACTCCTCTCGTAACTCTGTTCTTGTCGTTTTTGGGAGCATCGTATGCACCTCGTGCCAAGATGTATGCATGAATTGGTGGATTGGCCTCTTCCATGACGGAAATTTCATATATCCCATTTTCAAAATTCATCAGGTCACCTTGCGCCTTTCGAACTGCCGCCCCCGCCGCCTTCACACCTGGATCAATTGCCGAAATGTAGTAGCCTTTCGAAGTTTCTTTCGATGTCTTTATTGCGTCATTCAATGAAGCCCCATCATAAAGTTGGTCAACTTCCAAGTCGCTAACTGCACGATCAACAAACGCCAGATCACCGAGTTTCCCACCCTTAAATCCCAGCTCTCGGAATCGTTGCCCAAACGCCCAGTCGCCGCCGCTTCCGAAAAGATCACCATAAGCATTAATCCGCTTCCAAAGCTTGTCGACAATGACTGAACTTGCGGCGGGTTTGCCATTGAAATACAGTTTCAAACCACTTGCTTGTCCGCTTCCATCCCATGACCATCCGACCGTAGTCAATTCTCCCTTCGTGATTGGGGAGGATGTCTTAATCGCAACCGCATTTCCCGGCCAATGTCTCATTACCCGAGCCGTCAAGTAACCATTTTCAAGAATGAGGTCAAATCCACAGAATCCGACATCAGTCCCGCCCGATCGGTGAAGGAGGACAATCGGTGCCTTTGTCGTTCTAGGGTCGATCATGCGGAAGGACCAAGTGAAAGGCTCGTTGCGCTCCCGAGCCGGGAGTTTGCGAACCACTATCCCATCGTCGCCATCGAGCATTGCCATCTTGCCCGAGGAATCTGCGACAATCTTTACATCACCAAGTTTCGCAGCAAAAGCTTCGCCAGGAACCTGATTTGCAAACTTGTCGGCAGCAAAATTTTCAAAGGAAAACTTTCCGATCAGCCCCGGAATTGATAGATTGGAGGGTTTGGTTGCGAGCCAAGCGGTGTAGGCCGCAGATGCGCTGTCTTTAGCTTTGCCCAGATTTTCTTTGGCCAGTCGATCGGCAGCCTTCAACGTGGTCAACTTGGTTTCTTGTTCAGGTGTCGGAAGCAACAGGGAAGGCGTCGGCACGATTTCCGTGCTCAACAAAAGGCCGTACTCATTAATGTTGTTAAAGTACGCAAACAGCTGGTAGTAGTCTTTCTGAGTAATGGGGTCAAATTTGTGGTCGTGACACTTTGCACACCCCACGGTCAAGCCCAAAACTGCGGTCCCAAACGTCTCAACTCTATCCGAGGCATAGGCCGTTTTATACTCGTCCGCGATGGATCCACCCTCATTAGATTGCCGGTGCAATCGAGAAAATGCCGTCGCCAATCGCTGGTCTCGGGTGGCATTCGGAAGAATATCTCCGGCAATCTGGTCAGTCAAAAACTGGTCATACGGCAAATTCTGATTGAACGCCCGCACCACCCAATCACGGTATGGCCATGTCGGGCTGAGCAGGTCAGATTGATACCCATAACTATCTGAATACCGGGCGGCATCGAGCCACTCCACGGCGACGCGTTCCCCAAAATGCGAACTCGCCAAAAGGCGATCAACGACTCGCTCAAACGCTCCGGCTTTCCCGTCATTCGCAAATGTTGAGATTTCAGCCTCGGTTGGCGGCAGTCCGGTCAAGTCATATGTAACTCGACGAAGCCACCTTAGTCTGGAGGCTGGCGCACTTGGGGTCAACTTTTCTCGCGTGAGGCGAGCCAAAACAAACTTGTCGAGATCGTCTCTCGTCCAACCGCTCGTGATTTTAGGCACCGGAATGGTAGCAGGCAAGGGCTCAAATGACCATAGTTTGTTGTAATGCGCACCCTCGGCAATCCACCGAGTGATCAAAGCGATATCTGCCTTTGTCAAGACCTTTCCGCTATCTTTCGGAGGCATCGGGTCGTCGTGGTCGTTGATCCGAGCAACCATCATGCTGTGATCCGGCCGCTTTGGCACCACCGGGAACCGACCACCTCGGCTGGCAAATGCTCCTTCAGAGGTATCCAATCGCATATTGGCCAACCGAGTGCCAGAATCTGGACCATGGCATTTGAAGCACTTATCACTGAGAAGTGGCAGTATGTCTCTGGAGAAATTGACCGATTCTGTTGGCTTCGCTTTTTGCGGCAACAGGAATCCCGCAATCACAAAACCCAGGCTGCTAGCAAGAAAAGCGATATTCGCCGCGCCGCGATTTAGCTTCATTAATTCACAACTTCGGTCAAGATGAGATGGCGCAGATTCATAACGGCAGAGCCGGGCTTGCGATCTACCCTGATTTGCACCGTGTGTTTTCCTGGACTCAATGTAACTAGAGGCTGAAGAGTCAACGTCTGGAAGTCATTCCAGCCTTTTGTTGCCGTAACCGTACCGTGAGCGTCCGAGGAGTTTCCGTCGACCACCACACTAAACGTGGAGCCTTCGGTACCCGGTTGACAAGCAAAGTCAATCGACGCAAGATATTTCTTTACGCTCTTTGCGGGATTGATTACCTTCCACAGAACCCCGTCACTGGCGTTGGTCCAAAATCCAACATTTGTGTTTTCGCCACTGTCCTGGACCTTGATCTCATCGCCAATTAACTCGGCGAGGCCCGCACTAAGAAAGAATCGTCCCGATCGATTCGGTCCAATTAATACTTCGGGCTCGATCACCATCGGTTTTCCTTCAAGCGATAGCGCAATGGTTGTCGAGATCGGATCGATCATGACTGGTCGACCAATTGCCAGCGAACCGTCCGCTCTCTTCGTGACGGTCACCTTTTGACCATTTGCAACGGCAGTGGCATATTTTACGGAAGTCTGCAACCCAGTTAACACCAGACCAGTCGAAGGCCATTCAAATATGTTCAAGTACAAAGTATTTCCTTTCACGGTTGCTCGACCGTCAAAGAGTAGCTTCTTGTAAGGGCTCGCGCTCGTCGCATAGATGCTCTCACCATTCGCCTTCATCCATTTCCCAGCCTCTTTCAAGCGATCAACTTCAGGCGCAGGAATAATGCCTTCCGAGGTGGGGCCAACATTCAGCAGGTAGTTGCCTCCCTTCGAAGCGATGTCGATTAGGTTCCTGACGATCGTGGTCGTAGACTTGAAATTGTTGTCGTGACTCTTGTATCCCCACGTGTCATTCATTGTCATGCATGTTTCCCAATCACGCCCTTTGAAGCCGGTTGCAGGGATGAACTGCTCTGGAGTCTCGGTGTCACCAGGAACGCCGCCACCAAGTCGGTTGTTGGAGATTAATCCTGGAACACTCGCAAACGAAGCGGTCAGGGCCTTGACTTCCTCGGCGTCGAATGGTCCATTGATATCCCACCAAAGAATTGCTGGGTGGTAGGTTTCGAGAAGCTCTTTAACCTGAGGCGCCGAAACGTTAACCACATACTTATGAAAATCACCCTTTTGCGCTTCATCCCAGGCTGGTCCAGCTGTTCCGCCGCCCGCATGGTGCCAGCCGAGATTTTGCGAATAGTAAACACCAAATTTTAGGCCGGCTTTATTGCATGCCGCCGCCATTTCCCCAACTGGGTCCCGACCGAAAGGCGTTCTACCGTTGATGTTCCAATCATCGACTTTCGACGGGAACATACAAAATCCGTCGTGGTGTTTTGCGGTCATAACGATGTATTTCATCCCCGCGGATTTCGCGTAGCCCACCCACTCGGTTGCATTAAATTTTTGGGGATTAAATTGTCTTGCGTATTCTGCGTAACGTGCAACCGGAATGTGAGCCTGGTGCATGATCCACTCCCCGATACCGTCGATCTGCTTGCCATCGTAGGTTCCGGCCGGAACCGAGTAGATGCCCCAGTGGATGAACATCCCAAATCGAGCCTCTCGCCACCATTTCATGCGCTGGTCTCGCTGTGCCTTCGTCTCATTCGCATGCGGGTCAACAGATTTAGATTGTTGGGCGTGAACGCCGACTGCAATCAAAGCGGACAGAGCGAGGAGAAAAGCTTTTGTTTTCATTGGATATGAGTTTAACTTTAACACGGATACTTAATGCAACGACGTCATTCGTGCCATTGCTTACGTTTTGGCACAAAAAAGCACCTACCCCGAATCCTTTGAGGTAGGTGCGCTGTTGACTTGTGTTAATTTTTTGAAGCGGAAGTTGTGACTGGAATTCGTATCGAGACATCTCGATCAATCCGAACTCCGAGTGGAGTTCCACGGTCAAGAACAACGTTCTTAGCGTCGGACTTGTTTCCGATCAGAGTTTGGTACAAATATCCAAGCGCTCCGCCGATCAGCGCGTTGGTGATGAGGTTGCCTTTTGTAACGATGGCTATTAAAGCGCCAGCGCCAGCACCAGTGCCAACATACTTCATGTCTTCTTTTTTCTTGTCGGTAACTTTTGCCATGATTCGACCGTCTCGATTGTCAACACTATCCTTATCAAGGCCGATCAGCGTTGCTTCGATGGGTACTTTGCGGCCGTCCAGTAAAAGAATTCGGTCGAAGATGAGCCCAATCGCACCTGGAGTTTCACCATTTTTCGGTTGTGCAAAGCTAACATGGCCCTCAATTTTGGTGCCCTGTGGAAGCCCAAAGTAATCCTGGTTTCCGTTGGTATCAACGCTGGCGGTAAATTTGTCTCCTACCACCGAAGAATTTGAATCAAGACCGGAATCGAGCTTGACCGGAACAACGCTCCCTTTCGGCTGAACCGAAATGACCGAAGTTCGATCGATATCATTTCCGCCCTTTATGCCGTTTCCACCGTTTCCGTAGGTCCGGTTGTTTGGGTCGCTAGAGATATTTACCATGCTCGCAGTTTCATCCCAATCGACATAGGCACCGAGTGATTCGCTGATAAATCGGATTGGCACCAATGTGGAACCGTTTCGAACGACGGCTGGACGATTGACCGCCATAGCCTTGCCATTGATGTAAGCGGTTGTATCGTTAACTCGAAGCTCAACACGGGTATTTCCACGTTGAGCCAAAACCGTTTGATTGGATTCTTGCCAATTAACGCTTGCGCCCATTCTTTCGAATACGCCCCGCATCGGCACCATGACAGTGTTTCCCATTTTTACGGGCTGTGCTCCAGAAAACTCGATATTCCGGCCGTCCACGGCTACCGTGATTGGGCGTCCGAGGCCAATCGAGGCCATAGCGGTCAAAGCTATTAGGCCCACTACTGTTGCAGCCTTCCGGCTAATTTGATTCTTCATTACGGTCACAAGATAGAATTATTTGTTCTACGATTGGTTAGTACTCCAAAATAAACGAGAAAGTGCACAACCCAAAGAAGCAAGTGTTTGTACGGTGCTAGATTTGAAAAAACCGACAAGAATCTGTGTCCACGGAATCTCATACATGAAAACAATGACTATCGTTCGCATCAGACCTCAGAAATAGTGTGAGTGTAATTCCCATTTTCGGGAATTCAAATTCTATTGGAGAATCATAATGTTTACTTTACATTCAATCAATAAAAATCGGCTCATCGCCGTAGCCTTGACAATTGGAGTGGTTGGAATCGCCTCTGCCGACGAGGTACGCCTCGTTGGTTCAACCCAGGGACAATTCAATGCTCAAGCATTTGCAAATACAAACTCGTTGTTGAACTTGACGTACAACAATTCGACCTTTGATAACACCACTGTCGGAGGGGCTTTAGACTTTGGTGGCGATCCGATTCCCGGCGCAAATTTCAATAACCTTGGTTCATTTTCCTTAGGAAACATAAACAATGTCTACAATGGCAATGCG
>JAYVXG010000718.1:0-9530 GCA_043785475.1 Armatimonadota bacterium | reverse complement strand
CGGAGGCAATTGCCTTACCCACTGCCAGTCCTGCGACGGCGACCGCCGATCCTCGTAATACTTCTCTTCGTGAAAGCTCGTTTGCCATATTTCCCTTTGCGGAATTGTACCGTTGTGTTTTGACTTCAGGGTTTCGCTACGGAAGATTTCTTACCGAGATCTGGCTCTGACGGGACAACCTTTAACCTGAAAGAACAAGATTGATCCTTCGAACGTCTAAAACTTCATGCGATTTCGGTTTGTGATTGTCCTCTTTTGCGCCCTAATGGGCTTCAGTGCGTCGGCCCAGGTTGCGCAGGAACAATTTAATATTAGCGGGAATAGCTGGAACTATCGCGATGCGAACTTCGATTTGCGCGGAACGATCTTTCGGCAGCAAGGGCCGGGACCATTTGGCGCCGTTCTGATTGACTTTGGTAGGAGTGGATCTGCTTCATCTAACAGCTATACGATGGCCGAGCAGCTTTCTAAATTTGGCCTGGTTGCGATGACGGTGGACTACGCGATTTCGGCTCCAGGCAAAGGGTTTGGACAAGAAGCGGCTAACAAAGAGGCTGTCGGCCGGATGATGAAATGCCTGCAGCTTTTGCGCGAAATCAAGAACGTTGACGGAGGACGCATTGCCGCTTTCGGTGACGGATCGGGTTCGTATGGGATCATCCGACTTGCCGCTGAACGCTCGAGACTTTACACAGCAATCATAACCGCCGGGGGTATTTCGGCAACATCGGTACATGCCGCTCCGGGTCCAGATGTGGCCAAAAAGATTCGTGTACCGATGCTGATTCTGAGTGGCGATGCTGATAAGTTGGTCCCACCCGAGCGTTCGCTAGAGCTAAAGAACGTCTTGGACGAACAGAAAGTACTTAACGAACGGTATGTGTACCCGGGCGGAGGTCACGACATCTTTCGGACTCAAAAAGCAGACATTTACGAACGAGTCAAGCAGTGGCTGACGAAATATGGCGTATTGAAGGATTAGCGATAATTGAGTGCTTGTGTTAGACTAAATGTTCGGATCAATGGTAGGAACTACCTGCCATTGATCATCAAACATGACAGAAAAAAAATCAAAAATGTTCAACCGCACCATCGACCTACTTTTGAGTGCCCTCGACAAGCCAACTGACTCCGTTCATCCTACTGTCCACAACCTGCTACGAAATGCCTTTCCCAAGCTCACGCTTCTTGAAACCGACAATTCGTTCTTTCGGCCCTGGGTTCAAAACGAACATTGGAAAATAACTGCTCATAAGGGTAACGGTTTCGACACCCAGTTCGATATCGACTGGATCCCTAAAGTCGAGACATTGCACAACGCCGTCTACAGTGGGTGGTTTCGTGCTACTTGGGCCACAAAGGAACTAATCCTACTTTGTGTTGGCTTGGTAGGTGGACATTGCCGGAATCTGCGATGGTATGTACTTGGAGACAGCCAAGAAACTGTTGACGGTTTTTTCACCGAAGTTTGCAAAGCCAACTCGGTGGTCAAAAGCGAAGTACTAGTTTTCCAAGAAGGTCACTGGCATGCCGACGGCGAACTTTACCAGTCGGTTCAGCAAACCAAAATCGAGGAACTCATCCTCCATGGCGAACTAAAGCATGAAGTAGAGAATGATCTAAAGATGTTCTTCGAACAACAAGAGACTTACCGAAAGTACCGAATTCCGTGGAAGCGCGGAATCATGTTTCTTGGTCCTCCCGGCAACGGCAAGACTCACATGATCAAGGCGCTGGTCAACCGCTTTTCCATGCCATGCCTTTATATCAAAAGCTTCGACGGGAACTACATCTCACCTCAACAAGGCGTGGCACTGGCATTCCAACGTGCGAGACAAATGTCACCATGCTTGCTCATCTTGGAGGACCTTGACACCCTCCTTACCGATGACAATCGATCATTCTTCCTCAATGAGATGGATGGGTTTGCGTCGAATGACGGGATTGTGACCATCGCCAGTTGCAATTTCCCAGAGAAACTGGATGCCGCCATCATGGATCGTCCAAGTCGTTTCGATCGAAAGTATCACTTCGAGCTACCTGAGGAAATTGATCGTAGGCGGTACTTGGAAATGTTCATGGGGCGCTTTGACTCTGAAGTCCAGCTAGATGAAGCTGGCCTCGACAAGGTGGCCACGGAAACCCATGACTATTCTTTCGCGTATCTCAAGGAGTTGTATGTGTCTTCCGTCGTTCGATGGGTCTCAACCGATCAGCACCGAAAGATTGTTGACGTCATGATTGAGCAAGCACAGTCTTTGCGTGGTCAGATGATTACGGAATCTTCGATGCCCTCTTCCAATGCCCAACATGGTCGATCGAGGTTTCCACACTTTCCGGGCATGCCGAGTCCGTTCGACGACGAGTAGTCGCAAATCTCCTGCTCCCGAATAACTCTGGGAGCCAACTGGAGGACTGCTCCATCGGAGGATCAGCTCAACATAATTCGATCGACTTTTAGTTCGCCTTCAATCGCGTTGACCGTCACTTCGTCACCTTGAACGGAGATGGTTCCAAACGCGGAAGCGGTGGAGAAGAAGGTCGTTTTGTCTCCCTTCTTGATCTGAAGCGTTCGGTCGACGGCTGAGTAATGGAAGCCCGTGAATGCCTGAAGTAGCGAGTAGCTAGCCATCGCCCGCGCGTAGTAGTTTCCACACTCGTATTCGTTAAACGGATTCCGAATATGTCCCTCGTACCGGCTGCGGACCGCTTCAACGATCTTGGTTCCCTCGTCGATCAAACCTTCGGCTATACAGTGGGCGGCGACCTGGTACTCGATCCCCGTCCAGACTTCGTCGGAATAAACGAATGGCAATGTTGGCTTTTTACCTCGCGGCCAGGTGCAGAGAAGAAGTCCACTTTCGTGTCCCAAAGCGTAACCTGGACGCTGGAGGCAGGCGTGCTCGCTGAGGTCCTTTTTGAAGTTGTAACGGAAGATTGCGGCAAGGTGAGATTTGACTTTGTGTTTGTCTAGCGGAGTCTCGATGCCGTACATCTTCGCCATCCAAGCACCGATGACTCCATCAGAGATGCACCCAGTTCCGTACTGATATTTCGGACCTTCTTTCTTCAGGAGCAACGAGACCTCGTCGGCAGTTCCGTCACCTGGAATGGCTTTGAGCATCTCAGAAAAAGACTTGTCTCTGAGGCCTTCGACTTGGACGTGGTGCTCATAATACTCGCCATTAAACAAAGTCCAATCGAGGTATTTGGCTCCTTTCGCGGCGATCGCTTCGTAATGAGTTGCGTCGGTATCGCCAACGGCTTTGCTCATTTCTGCGAGGGCACATAAAGCACCGATATATACGCTACTACACATGCCGTCGGGTCCCCAAAATTCGATGTCGTACGTATTGTGATGAGGCTCGAACAGGGCGCCTTGGTGGTCGGGGTCCCAGGATTCGATGCAATAATCCAGGCTCCGCTTAGCGAGCGGATATAGCTTCTTGAGCCATGCTATGTCGCCCGAAATCTGCCATTCCCGCCAGAGCTTCATGATCCCGCCAAGCTGACCATCGGAGGCCGCGTGAAACGTATGGGTCGTCTCTCCGTCCGGCAATGCACTTCGGAACGTTACGTGCCCACGCGGGTCCATCGAGCGCACATATTCTTGCTCTCTCAAAGATCGTTCGAGCGCTGGAAACAGGTGAGGAATGGCCTGAGCATAGTTCCAAACGTGGGTACAGCTTCCGTGGCAACAGCCACTGCTGGTAAAGCACCCTTCCCAACCCCAAAGGTTGCCGCTAGATTGGCGCAATACGGTGGGCGATTTGATGATGGATAAATTGCTCGCGATGGCATCAACGACCACGGATGGCAAAGTCGAATTGTGGAGGGCATCGGCAAATGCCTTCGTTCGCGATTGGAGACTAGACAAATGGTCCAAAACGTAAATCGCAACATCTTCCGCATCCTTCCACTGGGTGGTGTACCAAGGATGCCAGTCCATCTTGACTTGGTTGGCCAGACCCACATTGTACGGAATGTTTGGGAAATACCACGAGATGATGACCGGCACGGTTTGCTTTTCGCCGGGTTTCAGAGTGAGTTTGACCAGGACCGAGCCACCGTTGCGGCCACTCATACCTTTTTCACTCTCGGTTCCGTCGTTTGCTCGCAACTTGCCAGTCGAAACTTCGCGGTACAGGGCAGAAATCGAGTCAAACCAGCCGCCTCGAAACCACATTCCTTTGTTGACCGTTTGATGGCCCGCAATAGCCACCGATGCGCTACCAAAAGTTTCGTGCCGTGGCTCTTCGTTGTTATAGAAGTTAACGCCCTGATGGTTGCTAAGAAGCTTATTTCGAGTTCCCGACTCGTCCTTGCTACCTTGGGCTGGGTGGGCCATGTGATACGAAAATTCAAGCTCAACCGTATTGCTCGACGTGTTTTCTAATGTGTAAGTAAGAATAGCGGCGGGGATTCCAGATACCTTCTCATCGTTGGGGACGAACGGGCTCCATCCTTCAATTTCAACCTTAACCGGCATCGCCGGATCATCAAGACGGACCGTCCCAAACGGATATCGACTCTCGAATTCACAGTTCTTGAACCGGGGAATGCCTTCGTGTCCACCGCCTCGGTAGCCTTGCCCTTGCAAGCCAAGGTTGTAGATTTTCTCGGGCGGAATTGGCCCTTCGACCAACTTGGTTTTTTCGGTGCCAACGATGTGGAGCAAGGCAAACGAGGCGTCCCTAAATCCGTGTCCGTCGGGGGTCGCACTAGTCCCTGGTTTGTTGTAAATCGAAAAATCTTGGAGTCCACCGTAGCCGTTTAAACAAATGCAACCAGCACCGATGCCACCCATCGGCATCGCAATTTGAAGCAACTTCGCTCCCTTATAAACCATCGTGCAACCATTTTAACCCCATGGCCAGGGCAGTTGTGATACATTTACCAAATGCCATCCTTCAACGGTTTAGGACTTCACCTCGGAAACATATCTCGTCTCTCCAGCGCGAAGACGCGCTCAATAAGTCCCGAAAATTTCACGGGTGAGAAAGGAATGGGCGGAATGTCGACCGATGGCCCCGCCAAGAACTGTGCGCGGGACCTCGGGCAAGGATGGAAGCTTTCGCCGCTGGTGCGAATTCCCGCTGGCGAAGAACATGTTGTCGCGGACATCGAAGGCCCAGGGGCCGTTCAACAAATCTGGATGACGCCAACCGGCAATTGGAGGTTTTCCATCATTCGAATTTATTGGGATGACCAAGAGCATCCCTCAGTCGAGTGCCCGGTTGGGGATTTCTTCGCCTGCGGGTGGGGCAAATACGCGCAAGTGTCGTCGCTGGCAATCTGCGTGAATCCAGGCAGCGCGTTCAATTGTTATTGGGAGATGCCGTTCCAACGACGGTGCCGAATTACAGTGACGAATATAGGCGAAGAACAGATGGTGCTGTACTACCAAGTCAATTACACGCTGACCGACGTCCCCGAAGACGCGGCCTACTTTCACGCCCAGTTTCGCAGAACGAACCCGTTGCCGTATAAGGAGGTCTACACTATCCTCGACGGAGTGCAAGGCCAAGGCCAGTTTGTGGGAACGTACATGGCGTGGGGCGTCAACAACAATAATTGGTGGGGCGAGGGCGAGATCAAGTTCTTTTTGGACGGGGACGACGAATTCCCAACCATCTGCGGAACTGGAACCGAAGACTACTTCTGTGGCTCTTACAACTTCGATATCGGGGCTGAGAATGGCGGATATCGCGAATTCACGACCCCGTACGCCGGTATGCCCCAGGTGTTGCGTCCCGATGGCCTTTATCAGTCAAACACCCGGTTTGGCTTGTACCGGTGGCACATCATGGACCCGATCCGATTTGAAGAAGACCTCAGGGTGACAATTCAGGCCCTCGGGTGGCGAAGCGGAGGTCGATACCTTCCGCTTCAAGACGATATTGCCAGCGTCGCCTTCTGGTATCAAACCTTACCGACCACACCATTCCCCGCCCTGCCCGACAAAGACTATTTAGAGATCATTTAAGGCTGTGTTTCCGCTAAGGTTTGACGCTGACAGCGACTTACACACCGTACCCTTTTCGATAGGAAGGGCGAATTAGGGAGTCGTATTCCGTCGTACCTTTCACTTGCATTCGCTTTGAATCCCACTCCAACCGTGGTCCGTTTGCCCAAATGGCAAGATTGCCAAGCAGGACGGTTTCGGCAAGAGGACCGGCATAGTTCGGGAAGTTGGAAACCGCCGCCGGACCGCCCATCGCCGCTCGGGCAAACTCCGCCATGTGGCCCGGGGATTCGTCCACTTTAACGTCGGGCATTGTGCCGCCGCCCACGATGTGATACTCATTGTTGTCGGCATCGGGACTATAAATGGTTGCCTTTTCGCAAACGGTTATTGTTCCGTTACCTCCGAAATCAAATCCTGGCGCAAGATCAGGATCGGGCTTTCGTCCACCGTCGTACCAGGTCAACTTGAATGCCGGGCGGCTACCGAGGGCAGCATATTCGTAGTGAACGATCGACCACAAAGGGAAGGTTTCCTTGTTGTGACCGCTCGTTTCGGCGCGCACTGCATTCGGAGCGCTCAGATCGAGCGCCATGTGCGGCATATTGAAAATGTGGCATCCCATGTCGCCAAGCGAACCGGTTCCAAAATCCCAATATCCTCGCCAAGCGAACGGGTGATATCCCTTGCCGTATGGTCTTTCAGGTCGTGGTCCCAGCCAGAGTTCCCAATCAAGCTCCCTCGGAATCTCAGCGACGGGCGGACGAGGTGTCCCTTGATCCCACCAGCCCTTGGCTCGGTCAGTCCAAAGATGAATCTCTTTGACCGCGCCAAAGTGACCAGATTTGATCAATGACGCAATTTTTCGCATCGGGGTATGGGCCGTGCTCTGGTTGCCCATTTGGGTCGCGACTTTTTTGTCTCGAGCAATTTTTGCAATTTGACGCGCTTCCCAAATCGTTCGACAAAGCGGTTTTTCGCAATAGGTGTGAAGGCCCTGCCGCATCGCAAGGGCAGAAGCGATAGCATGGTGGTGGTCGGGAGTGCTGATCACAACTGCGTCAAGCTTTCCTTTCATGGCCTCAAGCATAAAGCGGTAATCGTCGAAGCTGGAGGCTTTGGGGTGAAGGGTCAGAGCCTTCGTTCGAGCCGTGACGTCAACGTCGCAGACTGCAACGATATCGCCGTGTTCAGCGGCCTGGGCCATTCCGCTTTCGCCCTTTCCACCGCACCCGATGATCCCAAATCGGAGTCGGTTACTCTTTTGTTTTTCTTGTGGGCCCTCGGCGATTGCCGTTCCCATTGCCAATCCTGCGACCACGACTGCCGACCCGCGTAAGACGTCTCTTCTTGTAAGCTCGTTTGCCATAATTCCCTGCTAGGAATTTTACCGTTGCGAAACACGGATTGCGTTAAGGTCCCGACAGTTTGTCAATAACCAAAGAGAGCCGGGCTTCTTTCTAAACCCAGCTCTCTTGCCCATCTGCTAGCTGCAAACAGCTAACTGACAGCTATTTAACCGGCCACTTCGCGATCTTGACCGTCATTTCGATTCGCTCGTTTGGCAAGTCCTTTTTGTTTCGTGGTTGACCAACAATCTTGTCGGCCACATCCATCCCCAAAACGACTTCGCCAAAAGCTGAATATTTATGGTTGAGGTCCGCATGATCGGATACGCATATAAAGAACTGCGATCCACCGGAATTGGGCTGACCCGTATTCGCCATCGAAACGACCCCACGTTTATGATCGAGGCTATTAAACTCGTCTTTCAACGTATAACCCGGTCCGCCACCGCCGTACGTTTCAACCTTTGCTGGGTCCTTCGTATTCGGGTCGCCACCTTGGATCATAAAGTCAGGCATGACACGGTGAAAAAGGGTCTTGTCGTAAAACCCCTTGTTGGCAAGAGTCTTAAAGTTCTCAACGTGCTTCGGAGCAAGGTCGCTTCGAAATTTGAACGCAATCTTTCCAAACTTGGTGGTTATGACTGCAACTTCGTCTCCATCTTTCGGCTTTTCAAACTTCGGTTCTTCCGACGGAGCAGGACCCGTAGAACTGTAGTTGTCCTTCAGAGTTCCGTCAGAAGGAATCGTTGCTGCGTTTGTCGAAGACCCTGAATTGCAACCACCCAGAAGGGCGAAGAGCGGCAAGAATGCTAAGTATCTCATGTTTAATTCTCCAGTGGCCAAGTGTGGATTGTCAACTTCTCCATCACGCACGGTTCGGTCGGAACGTCTCCAGGACCTCTTAGTGAAACGATTTTATCCGCAACATCCATTCCCTCGATCACATATCCAAACGCAGAATATTGACCGTCGAGGTGTGGAGACTTGGCCACCATCAAGAAGAACTGAGAGCCGGCTGAGTTGGGGCTTTGGCTCCGTGCCGCGCTGAGAATTCCTCGATCGTGAGGCGTATCGTTAAATTCAGCGTCAATCGAATAACCAGGGTTTCCGGTACCCGGGTGTCCCGTAGCCCCGTCCCGAGTGTTCGGGCATCCACCCTGGATCATAAATCCAGGAATTACGCGATGAAATTTCAGGCCGTCATAAAAGCCCTCCGTGGTGAGCTTTTTGAAATTTGCGACGTGGTTTGGAGCTTTGTCAGGGAGAAAACCAAGGACAATCTTGCCCTGGTTGGTCTGCATAACGACGACTTCATCGCCGGCTAAAGGAGTTGGCATTCGTTTAGTTTACTTCAGGCCGCTACCTGTTAGCCGTCTGCCGTTTGCCGATGCCTTCATTCGGCTAACGGCAGACGGTTGACGGAGAACGGACTACTTAACTGGCCACTTTACGATCTTCACCGTCATCTCAATGCGGGAATCCGGCATATCTGCGCCATTTCTTGGCTGAGCAACGATCTTCTCGGCGACTTCGATGCCTTTTACGACCTCGCCGAATGCCGTATATTTGTAGTTCAACGATGCGGCATGATCGACGCAGATGAAGAACTGAGATCCAGCCGAATCAGGATCTTGAGATCGGGCCATCGAGAGTACGCCTTTCACGTGATCTAAGTTATTAAATTCGGCCTTGACCGAAGTTCCTGGTCCACCTTGACCGTAGCGACTGGTATCTGAACCTTTTGTATTTGGATCGCCTCCCTGAATCATGAAGCCTGGAATAACGCGATGGAAAATCGTCTTGTTGTAGAACCCTTTCTTTGCAAGAGCCTTGAAGTTCGCAACGTGCTTAGGAGCCTTGTCGGGTCTGAACTTCAAAACCATCTTGCCAAACTTCGTAGTAATGACGGCAACTTCTTCGCCATTTTTTGGCTTCGAAAAGGTTGGTTTTTCGAGACTACCTTGGAAAGGAGCCGCGCCAGGTGACGGCATGTGAGCAACAACGGCGAACGATACAAGTGAGATGAGTGCCATAGAGAACCTATTTTACAGCAAATGCTCCATTCCAACGACAAAGCCAGATAATTGGCTCACCTTAGAACAGCACAATTTGATGCCCATTTCAAAAGACGCGCAATCATCAGGGCTTCAAAATCAAAACTAAATCCGTCAAACTTGCACCGGCTGAAAACGTCTTTGGCTGACTTGCTGGTAAAC
>JAYVXG010000717.1:0-2929 GCA_043785475.1 Armatimonadota bacterium | reverse complement strand
GGTAAAGCGTGTTTCCCGCTTGGTGGGTGCCCGTAAAGGACAACAGTGATGCTAACAAGATGGTATTCAATTCATTCTCCGTTTGTGCTTCTAGCCAGTAATTCTACTTACAGATACAGTGATTGTAGCTTTAGACGCGGAATCGGTCAATAGATTTCGCTCTTCCAGTGCTCTTTTCGACGCAAATCTTCACCCCGGAGATTACACCAGGTTCATTTGCGACCTCAAATTTTTCGGGTAATCCAGTCCGGAAACGCCTCAAAATGATGTTTCGGTCCATTCCCAGCACGCTATTCACGGGTCCGCACATGCCCACATCGGTGATGTAAGCCGTCCCGCCCGTCAATATCTGCTCGTCGGCCGTGGTCACATGAGTGTGAGTTCCCACAACTGCAGTCGCCCGTCCCTGACAGTGGTAACCCATGGCGATCTTCTCGCTCGTCGCCTCGCAGTGAAAGTCCAAAAATCGGTGCGGCGTCTGCATGTCGCGTGTCAACTCGTCGTACGCCTGAAATGGGTCGTCGTAGATCGGATCCATCATCACCCGCCCACACATGTTCATCACCGCAAGCTGAATACCGTCTTTCTGAATCTGGATAAGGCCCTTGCCTGCAGCATTTGGCGAAATATTGTGCGGTCTTACAATCGGTTTTCCGCTGTTCAAATATGGTTCGATCTCGCGCTTGTTATAAGCATGATTTCCCAGCGTGATCGCGTCAGCCCCCGCCCCATATAGCTCTTCGGCAATTGCCGGAGTAATGCCCAAACCACCAGCACTATTTTCGCCATTGATGATGACGAAAAGCGGATTATGTTCGGCGATGAGGCCAGGCAGTCCGTCGCGGACCGCATTTCGTCCGGGTTTACCGACCACATCACCAAGGAAAAGTATTGTGTATTCAGACACTCATGTAATTATGGCGTCCTTGGGAGGGTGGGTCTTATGTGGATTGCGCGAATTTATTCGCGCTTAGTCCTGCGAGATTTATCTCGCTGCAAAAGATGATAACTTGGGGTCATCCTGCCTATTGAATTTCTCAACCTGAACCCAGCATCAGTGCTCCTACGTATACTTTCGCTATGAGCCTCATCGCCACTCTCGCCCTCGGTGCCTGCCTTATGGCCACCGCCCCGAAACCGCACATCATGATTCTCGGGACTTACCACATGGGCAATCCCGGCCTCGATATCGCCAATGTCAAATCCGACGACGTTCTGGTGCCAAAACGGCAAGCCGAGATCGCCGAAGTCATCGCGATCCTAAAGAAGTTTAAGCCGACGAAAATTGCCGTCGAGGCTCCGTTGAACGACCCTGGTGTTCAGCAACGATTCCAGGAATATCGAATGGGCAAATTCGAACTTCGCCGCAACGAAATCGACCAATTCGGCTTTAGGCTGGCGAAAGAAATGGGACACGCCAAGATCTATCCGGTCGATGTCAAGGGCGAATTTCCATTTGAGGCGGTCATGAAGCTTGGCGCAAAGATGGGCAAGCAAGCCGATATTGACGCGGCAATGAAGACGATGCAAGGCGAGGTTGCCAAGATCGATTACTCGATCCAAACCGGAACAGTGCTCGACACCCTCCGAATGATGAATGCAAAGTCGTCCGTAGAGGGCGGGCAAGGACTTTATATGAAACTCGGACAGTTTGCGACGAGCGATAATTACGCCGGACCGGACCTCCTGGCCGAATGGTATAAGCGCAATATCCGCATTTCCGCGAACATCAATGCTCTCATCGATTCGCCAAGTGAAAGAATTCTGGTGATTTACGGCGCCGGACACCTCTACTGGTTGCAACGAAACGTGCTCGATTCACCGGACTTGATTTTGGATCGGTTCTAGGTTTTGCGTACAATACAGCGATGGCGCACAAGTCTCCGTTCACCCATGAAATCTATGATGCCTGGGATAAGCTTGTGCTCGAAAACGGAGACAATCTAACCCTCGAACAGCGATTTGCGGGCTGGCAAAACCTCCATGTGATGTGCTTTCAGGACGGCAAGTGGATGGTAGGGTTTATGGATGCTGGCCTTGCGGCATCACTTGGCTACTCCTTGGCGATGCAAAGAAAAGACTGGGTCAACGCCAGACTGCTCGCAAATCAATATCTAGTTCATCCTGGTGCAGGCCAATTCCCAAACGAGCCCCATCTTTCAAGTGCTCAGGGAATTGAGATTGCCGCCGGCATCTTGTGTGGGGATATAGTAGGATCGACCAAGAAGTGTCTCCGTCTAGTTGATGAGAAATCATTTGGAAGGTGGTCTAAGACATTCTTGCAATCCAGCATCGGTCATCTTGCGGGCGTCCTTCATGAGTCAAATCCCGCTGCTCACCTTGATCCGAAGCTCAGTAACTATGCATTCGAACTCATGAGGCGATTTCCGGGCTTCAAAAAACGTGCAAATGAAGTGCTAAATTTGACGACCAACGGGGAGGCCATGGATTGGATTGAGGGCATTTTCAAAGAGAATTGGAAGCGAAATGAAGAGGCACGGACAAAGCGAGTAAAACGCCTCCATCCGGAATTCGAAGGATAGAGAATTGAGGCTAGTGGACCCGAAAGATGTGCTTGAGCTCTGCCGACCAACGTTTATCGAACGTGACCTTATACGTCAAAATCACTCCCGAAGGCGGAAAAGCCAAGAGATCACGCTTGCCATCTTGGGGTCGACCGCTTGCCGCAACCACGATCGTTGGTCGGATATCTCCTTTGAGGGCTCGTAACCAGTCTTCCGTCTCGCTCAACGGATCTCGCGAGATCGCGATTGAATTCTTAAAATAGTCGACTACTTCGGCTCGAGGGTTTTGATTAGCATGAAGGGCCGACGAAAGACTCGTAATCATTAAGTAAGGGCCATCTGAGCCAACCCGACTGTTTGAATACGAAGCCCCGCCGACTCGATCTTGTCGCGGAATCCCAAAC
>JAYVXG010000716.1:0-2930 GCA_043785475.1 Armatimonadota bacterium | reverse complement strand
TGCTTTGGTTGACATGCTCACTCTCTTTCAAAAAGAGACGAATCATCACATCACCATGGATCGTTTTTTGGGGAACAGGCCAAACAGGTTCGAGGCCCCACGCGCAATGTCGAATTTTTTGATATGATTCTGGCAGCGAAGGGGCTGAAGTGGAGCAACCCAACGATGTCGTTTGCGGATGCTCAGAGAGGTTACGACAAGCTTAAGGCGTCGATTCATCCGGAGTGGTATGCGATGTATTCGTCAGTCGACGATGAATGTTGTTATCATCACTAAAAAGATTCGGGCACCAAATAATGCCCAGTTCGTGTCTCTATCCTCAAGTCGTCAGGATTTGCCTTCCCAAGACAAATCGCCTATGATGGCTTTACAACATGAGAAACGAGGAAATCGAAGGTCGGCTTCAGAATCTTGAAGTCAGCATGCAAGCGATCCTGATACGGCTTAAATCAATCGAAGACGGACTCCATCCTATGGAAGAAACCGTGTTTCATCCTGCGGCTCATGTCGAGCCCACAGTTGCGGTGGCGATCCCAACTCCCTCGACGGTGGTTCCGCCGCCGGTCATTGCGGATATGCAGCTTTACACGGGCCAGAAAGTTGATAATCCCACGCCTGTTATTCCCGAGTACAAATGGCAGACCGAGGCGCACGATCAACCGCCGGTTCAACGATCCTCGGCGGCGTCATCGGAACCGATTGTTGCTCAGGAAAGAGAATTGATCAAGGCAAAGATTCCAGAATTCATGCGGGAAAACGCGGCGACAGCCTCCGCCGCAAGCGCTCCGCCTCCATCAAATCCGAGCATTGGCACATCCCAATTTACACTTCCTCCGCCTCAAAGTGCCGACGACATAGAGTACAAATTTGGCATCAACGGGCTATTGCGCGGCGGAGCCGTCGTCTTTGTCCTTGCCCTCCTCTTCCTCGTAGCAATCATGGTTGGTCGGGGCGCGATCACCCCGCCGGTCCAATTCACGGGTGAAATTGTCCTGTGCCTTGCTTTCATTGGGATCGGCCTCAAAAAGCACGACGAGCGCGAAGACTTCGGTCAACTCATGGTCGGCATCGGTTCATTTGGACTGTACGCAAGCTTTGCGGGAGGATATGCCTACAAGCACCTGTACGAAGGCGAACCGCTGGTGGCGATGTACACCCTTCTGAGCCTCGCGAACATTGGTTTTTCGTATTGGCGATCTTCGAAGAGCTTCCTCACCATCGGAATGTTGGGCGGCCTTGTCGCCGCGATGATGCCGATGCACAAAGACAAAGTCCTGCTCGACTTCGCCTTGCACTTCCTCATCCTCGTCCCGTGCGCTGCAATCATCATCCGCAATAAATGGAACGGATTCGCCGCCCTCACGTGGTTAGTCTCGACCGTCGCTCTGATACCCGCCACAATCTCGCACTTCGATCAAATCTGGCGGGTAGGAGCAACCTATCTAAACTGCGCTATCTTGCTGTACGCCTGCGGACAGGTATTCAAACCGTCAGAATTTGACAAGCATGCCGCAATCCAGACCATCATGCTGGTTCTCACCGGTTTCTTCGCAATCGCGATCGATACCGGTCATAAAGGATCGCTCCACGCCCTGGTGCTGACCGCCATCGCGGCGGGAGTCGGCTACTCAATCCAAGAAAACGTGAAGGCTCGAAATGCCACTTGGCTCGGCGGTCTGATCGTACTCGCGATCATGACCCCGATGGGAAATACCCAGAGCGTCGCCGCGTTTTGGTATGCCGCCGAGGCGCTCGCCCTCGTTTTTGCCGCTATCCATTTCCGACTAGTGGCACTTTGGGCCGTTGGTTCTGCGGCCTTTTTCTTTTCTTGCGTTGCATACGTCTATTCCCCTGACAAAGACATCATTTCACTGGCTCGATACTCCCCACCTCTGGAGCTGCTTCTCCTGGCAATTCTTGCTACAACAATCGCACTTAATATTAGATATACGCTGAAGAGCGCTAAAGAGGAATGGCAAAACTTAATGATCTTTGGTGGCGGATGTCTCCTCGTCGCTTTATTCACTCGTAGCTTCAACGTTGGGCTGGGCAATGGCAATACGTCACTTCACACGGGGGCAATCAACACTTTGGCTCTGGGAATCGCGGGTGTCGCCAGCCTCGCAATTGCAAACCGAACTTTGCGCTTGTCGGTCGGCTACCTGGGTACGTTGACCGCAGTGTTTTCGTTGCTCTTCTACTGTGTGGCCTCACCTGATGGAAGCATCAGCTTTATTCGCGTCGCTCAGCCGATGGATATAGTTCTGCTGGCAATCTTCGTGGTCGAGACCTGCCTCAGCATTCGATTCTCGCTCAAGCGAAATAAATCCAACGCCCAGGAGGTCAGCCTCTTCCTCGGTGGCTCGATCCTGGTCGCTCTGTTTGTTCGAGGCATCAATGTCGTCCTCGGCAATGGCAACACCACTCTCCATGTCGGCGATATTGACTCGCTCGGTATCGGTATCGCAAGCCTGGCGATGACGATAGTCGCGGTCACCAGTAAGAGGAAAGGACTTGTCGCCGCGTGCACCATTCTCACCATCTGGATCGGCATTCTTGCTCTCTATCAAGAACCCGAGACGAACCCCCATTGGATGAGCCCCATTCTGCTCATTTTGGCCGCTAGTTGTGTGACTGCGGGAACCAGAATCACTAATGAAGCTTCGACGAAGCAAAGTCAAGAACCAATGATGGTCTTGGCCGGCATCGCAATGTCCGCATTCTTCGTTCGGCTCATGCATCTCGTCGGGATCAACCACATTCTCGATCTCACCAAAGACTCCGCCTCGAATTTTTCGCTGGGGCTCCTCAACCTCATTTGGATTGGATTCTTTATCCGTGACCGGCGCCCAGCGAACCTGATTCTCGCCTGGATGTCCTTCGTCATCGCGACATTCTCAGTTGCCACGATGCAATACAACAATCAGCCG
>JAYVXG010000715.1:0-2933 GCA_043785475.1 Armatimonadota bacterium | reverse complement strand
TCTTCTCGCGGACTGTCCCGTAAACGATGTCGTTGTCGATGTGCTGAAGCGAAAGACAAGCAAGAACAGCAATGAAACTCATATTATTAGAACGTTTTAAACGGTGAATGTATTCGGGATTACTACTTGAGGTTCGAAATGATGGAAGACGCAGTATCGCTAATTTTTTTCATGATGTTTGAAAGGGCGTCAATGAATTTCGACCTTCTATCCATTAGCATCTGAAGCCTCAAAGATTCCGTTTCTCCCATCTCGCTCATAGAGTCGAGTTTTTCCTTGATTTCATCGGTCTTCGCATTAAGGTTGTTTTCGGTATACGAAGAAATATTCTTTGGCAAAGAAGATGGCGATCCAATGTCGGGCACCTGACCTAAATTGTGTTTGGTCGGCTTGAATTCATACGGGGATGAAATGGCCAGAAGGCCCCGGATTTTTCCTTGCGACGGAAATTTGAACTTTGATTTTAAGTGTCCTATTTCCTCTTGTTGCTTGCGGAGATTCTCTTTCTCCTTGTTAATTTCCTTCACCGAATCCATTATTTGCTTCAGGTCTTCATCCATATCTTTTGTGGCCTGCATCAGAACAATAAAGCAAAGTGCTTCAACGTCCGAAGAGTTTCCTGGGGAAATTTGACCTGAGAATGGACTGACTGCTTCCTGGCGAGCCTTTGCGCCGAGATCCTCGGTTGGCTTCATATCCACTCCGATGTGCAGCAACTTTACGGCGGCCGCATCCAATTTCGCTTGTGCGCTCGGTTTCCTTGCCGGCAATTTAGTAAAGCGAGTTTGCACCTTGATCGGAATTGGTGTTAAATCTTTCAAATTTAACTTTCCGGTTTGGGCGGATCCCATTGTTGAAAGCGCGAAGATAGTAGTTGCAAGCATGATTGAATTCAATCATACTGCAACTTTTTCGAAACCGTTGGGCAAAAGATCTGCTAGCTCATGCGTAAGCCGAGTTCAGCCCATTGTTGAGCGTCAATCGTGCTTGGCGCATTCATCATCGGGTCGTGACCAGGACCAGTCTTTGGAAACGCCATGACTTCGCGGATGTTCTCAGTGTCGGTCAGAAGCATGATCAAACGATCAAGTCCCCATGCGATCCCACCGTGAGGAGGCGCGCCATAGGAGAATGCTTCGAGTAAGTGCCCAAACCGCTCTTGTTGAGTGGCTTCTGAGATTCCTAGGAGCGTAAAGACCCTTGCCTGGATGTCCGGCTGATTGATTCGAATACTACCACCTCCCGCCTCGCTGCCATTGCAAACCATGTCGTAGGCTTGAGCTCGAATCTTGCCCGGACTCGTATCCATCATGGGTAAGTCCTCGACCTTAGGCATGGTGAAAGGATGGTGCATCGAAGACCACCGCTGTCCGTCGGCATCCCACTCGACGAGCGGAAAGTCAAGAACCCACATATACGCGAGCTTTCGCGGGTCGCGCAAACCACACCGTTCGCCTATTTCGAGACGCAGTCGGTAGAGCACATTGTTACCGGCGTCATAGCCGTCGGCAATAAAGCAAAGAAGATCCCCGGCTTCGGCCTTCGCCGTTGCAACCACAGCCTTAAGTTGATCAACCGTAAAGAATTTGGCAATCGAACTACGAATTTTGAGCCCATTTCCGAGGTCAACTCCATCGCCTTCCGTTTCAACAGCCATCGAAGCCATCCCTTTTGCACCAAACTCCCGGCAGAAGTCTTCGACGATTCCAACTTCTTTTCGACTAAGTCTGGAGCCGCCAGGGTACCGAATACCTCGAATCAATCCGTCGGCTTCAATCGCATTTTTGAAAACGCCGAACTCGCAACCCTTGACAGCCTCGGTTACATCGAACAATTCAAGTCCAAAGCGAATATCGGGCTTGTCACAGCCATAGGTGTTCATTGCCTCGTCGTAAGTCATTCGGGGAAAATCTCCCACCGGTTCCTTGTCGAGGCTAAATTCGGCTATAACTCCGTTAATCACGTGACGCACCATCGCTTCGTTGAGCGCGAGAACATCTTCTTGGTGAATAAACGACATTTCAAGGTCAAGTTGAGTAAATTCCGGCTGGCGGTCGGCCCGACTCGATTCATCGCGGAAGCAACGAGCAATTTGGTAGTACCGTTCGATTCCACCGACCATGAGCAACTGCTTGTACTGCTGAGGAGACTGGGGAAGTGCATACCAGAGTCCAGGAGTTTGTCGATACGGAATCAAATAGTCTCTAGCCCCTTCTGGCGTTGACTTAGTAATGATCGGAGTTTCGACTTCCAAGAAGGTCTGCCCATGCAAAAATTCCCGGATTTGCTTGTTGACTGCCGCCCGTATAGCGAGCCCGCGATACATCTTTGCCCGGCGAAGATCGAGATACCGGTGCTTGATCCGCAAGTCTTCGCTGACAGATTCCATCTGGGACTCATCACTGACCGGAAAAGGCAAAGGCTTTGATGCCGAAAGGACTTGGTAATTGGACACGATAATCTCGATGTCGCCAGTCGGCGAATCGGGATTCTTGTTCTTTTCGGTTCGCTCAGTGACGATTCCGGTGAACTCGACCACGCATTCATTTCGAAGGTCAGATCGATTTGGAAATTTCTCGGGGTCAATAAAGACCTGCACAAGACCAGTTCGATCTCTTACATCCGCAAACCAAAGTCCACCCAAATCACGCACACGGTGGATCCAGCCGTTGAGGGTGACTTCGCTATCTTTGTGTGAAAGCCGAATGTCTCCACAGTTATGGGTGCGTTGTTTAAAGGTCATTTTGAACCTAAAAGGATACCTGTAAACCGGAACTGCTTTGCTGCGATCCTCGTTCGTTGGAGACCAAGCCCGATTCTTCTTCTCGCGACTCAGTCGCACGAGACACCGAGAATTACAGCGAATACCGAAATTCATTGGCGTACACAATTTGGTTTGGGGATTGCCCACTTAAGGAAAGCCAAAGTAGGTT
>JAYVXG010000714.1:0-2935 GCA_043785475.1 Armatimonadota bacterium | reverse complement strand
GGCAAATCTGCTTCGCTCGCAAGAACTTCGACAATCGAAGGCTCGCCATCTCTCCCCGCCCGTCCGATCTCCTGACTGTACGACTCGAGGCTCTTCGGTAGGTTCCAGTGATACACATAGCGAACGTCAGCCTTATCGATACCCATTCCAAACGCGATCGTCGCCACCACCACTCCATCCGGTCGTCCCATCCACCAATCTTGAACTTCCGTTCGTTCTTCAGTCCCAAGTCCTGCGTGGTATGCCTTCGCCGATATCCCCTTCTGAGCGAGCCAATCTGCAACCGCCTCAGAAGTTTTCTGAAGCGTCACGTACACAATCGTCGAGCCAGTTTGTCGATCTCGCAACATGCCTAAAAGCTTTTCCCGACGGTCTTCAGCCGGGCACGGCGTCATCAGCATCGTGAGATTCGGTCGATAGAAGCCGGTAACGGTCGCATCACCAACCGGAATCTCAAATGCGGCACAAATATCGTCAACAACGGTTGGGGTCGCGGTGGCAGTCAACGCCAGCACCCGTTCAACTCCCAATTCGCGAGCCGTTTCTGCGAGTTTCAGGTAGTCGGGTCGAAAATTGTGCCCCCACTCCGAGATACAGTGAGCTTCATCCACCGCAAACAATCCAATGCGAGTGCGTTTCATCTGCGCCAAAAATCGTTCGTTATTGAACCGCTCGGGCGCAACATACAGGAGCTTTACCTCGCCACTCTCGATCTGCTGATTGATCGCGAACAGCTCTTCTTGGGTGCAGGTCGAATCCAGTTTCGCCGCCGGGATTCCCCGTTTTTGTAGGAAGTCAATCTGGTCCTTCATCAAGGCAATCAGCGGACTAACAACCAAGGTCAATCCTTCAATTTGCAGAGCGGGAAGCTGATAGCAAAGCGACTTTCCACCACCCGTCGGAAAGACGGCGAGAGCACGACCCGTCGTGAGCAAACTCTCGATGACCTTTGCTTGCCCAGGGCGGAATTCCGAAAAACCAAACCGCTCCAGCTGCGTCGGCGTATCAATACTGGACGTAAACATTCGTCTACTATTTTACTGATATCTGAAAAAAAAACAAGGCCTATTTTTCCCCAACCAATTTCTTCGCGAATCGCATCTGTGTTTTGACCAACTCATAGCCAAGTTTTTCATAGAATGCGTGGGCTTCGGTTCGCCTGCTCGCGGATCGAACCCGGATGTCATCGAACCCGCCTTGCAGTGCCCAATTTTCTACCTCGGTCACCAACGCTTTTCCAACCCCCTGACCCCTAAAGTCTTCATCGACGACCAAGCCGCCAATCTCGACATACGCACAGGGACTTTCAATAATGTGAGATACATAAACATGAATCCAACCGACAACGGCATTTTCGATGACTGCGACAATGGCAGCGTGTTCGTCCCGATCAACGATTGAAGCAATGCGCCCAAGCACCACAGATTCTGACATCGGATAGCCCAATTGCCCACTCAATTCACCCACAGCTTTAGCGTCAGCAGC
The DNA here is from genome assembly GCA_043785475.1 of Armatimonadota bacterium. GTDB lineage: Bacteria > Armatimonadota > Fimbriimonadia > Fimbriimonadales > Fimbriimonadaceae > Fimbriimonas. Next base: position 1,450 of record JAYVXG010000714.1, on the reverse strand, counting down.
CGTCATTGTTCGGATCGTCACGCGTTTAGATTATCCTCTTCGAAACGACGATATCGGTAGACTTTTGTGGTGCCGCACCGGATCAACCTCAAAAATTATGCAAAGAGAATCGGTTTGTCAGGTGACTTTAGACCGGACTTTGAAACTTTGACTGCGATTCAGAACGCCCACACCTGCAACATTCCTTTCGAAAACCTTGATGTCCTTCGCGACCTCCCGATCGATATCGAACCCAAACAGCTGGAAGACAAGATGATCAACCAGCGACGAGGCGGATACTGCTTTGAGCAAAATGGGTTGCTTCTCGAAGTGCTAACTCAGATCGGCTTTGACGCAAAGCCAATGGAAGCACGGGTGCGGATTGGCAATCCACGTGACTATTTGCCGCCGCGAACGCATCTGTTTGTGATGGTCGAACTTGAAGCCATTAGCTGGTTGGTTGACGCTGGGGTCGGAGGCATGTCACTCACTTCCCCGATCAAATTTAATTTGGATGTTGTGCAACAGACGCTTCACGAACCACGCTGGATCTCTTTCGAAGACGGCGTGTACTTTCATCAAATTCTTGTCGGACAGGAGTGGGAGGATGTTTACGAGTTTAGTGGTCACCAAATGCCGATGATCGACCGTGAGGTTTCGAATTGGTGGGTCAGCACCTGCGCGAAAGCCAAATTTAAGCAGAACATGTTTTTGGCTCTGGGTAGGCCAAATGGCGAACGATATGGCTTCCTCAACGGTGTCTTTACCCATCGGAAAGGCGCCCAGACTCTCCGGGAAATCACTGTGACGAGCGACGAGGAGTTGTTACATGTGCTTGCAACAGAATTTGATCTCGTTTTCCCGGCGGGAACGGACTTGGGCAACACCGGCTGTCCGTGGAAAATTTCCGGAAAAACTAAAATAGTTTGTGCAACATTTAAAGTGATGACGATGTGATGACGCACAATCCGAATAATACAAATTAGGCGAAGTTGCATTTTCCCAAGGGAGCGATTTCGATCCGGATAGACCATGAAATTATTAAGGTTTCTTGCCGCATTTGCACTTTTCATTTTGCTCGTTGGTTGCGGAGGTTTTCTCGGTAGCGACGGAACGGGCTCTCCACCGGGACCCACGAACTTCAAACTCAGTTCCAAAGTCGTTGAGCTCGATAAATCTTCCGCAGTAGTGGTGACCGTGGGCCCGAATTCTGTGGACCTTACTGGAGCGCCCGTGCTCACTCCGGGTCAAATCATCATACACAACGCTCTCGACGGAAAGAGGTTCCTTCGAAAGGTCGTCAGCTCAGTGGTCGTCGGCCCAACTACGACGGTCTCCACGGCTCCTGCAGGCGTCGAGGACGTCTTCGATACCGCAAATATTCTTCTAGCCAGTCCGATGGCAGCTTCGGATCTAGCCGCAATGACGCCTGCACTTCCTGGCGTAACTTTCAAGGTTGGAACACACTCGG
>JAYVXG010000713.1:0-2936 GCA_043785475.1 Armatimonadota bacterium | reverse complement strand
ATCAAGAACCCTGCTGCACTCGGCAAGTAGTCTGCCACCCCTGCCGTCGAGGCGTGCGCTCTGTGAGCCGTCCCAAACGCATCATTCACATAGAAATCAGCAAGGTCAGCCAACTGCTTGGCAAAAACCGGATCATTCTTCTCCTCTTCCGGGTGAAACCGAACGTTTTCCAGCAAAACAACATCACCTGGCTTCAGCGAAGCGCACGCCGCAGAAACCTTCGGCCCGATGCAATCGGGCAGCAGCACGACGTTCTTATACAAAAGGGAAGAGAGCTGATTCGCAACCGGACGAAGCGAAAACTCCGGCGAAGGTCCACCCTTCGGGCGACCCAAATGACTGCAAAGAATAACCGCTGCCCCTTGCTTCAATAAGTAATCAATCGTGGGAACCGCCTCGCTAATCCGTCGGTCATCTGTGATCTTCCCGTCTTCGAGAGGGACATTAAAGTCACACCGAACGAGAACCTTCTTGCCGGTGAAATCGAAGTCGCGAATGCTTGGCGTCGCCATGCCTGGAGTTTACCGGCCTATGTGGAGTGCGGCAATTTATTGCCGCTTTGTCCTGCGAGATTTATCTCGCTGCAAGATTCCAGAAGCTGTCCATCAATAGATGGAGCGGAAAAGATTAGTTAAATGCAAAATATTTCCTAATGAACGATGACTTATCTCAAACCCGGTTGACGAACTCCCCAAATCAAGCGCAAAATATCACCATGAGTACTTCTCTGCAGACAACTCCGTCCTTCGAAACCCTCGCCCTTCACGCCGGTCAATCTGTAGACCCAACCACCAAATCGCGCGCCGTCCCGATTTACCAAACCACCAGCTACGTATTCGACGACACCGCCCACGCCGCGCGCCTTTTCGGACTCCAAGAATTTGGTAACGTCTACACCCGGATCATGAATCCGACCACCGATGTCCTCGAGCAGCGGGTCGCCGCCCTAGAGGGGGGAGTCGCGGGCCTCGCCGCCGCATCGGGCCAGGCCGCAGTAACGCTTGCTATCACCACCCTCGCCCAATCCGGCGACGAAATCATTTCCTCGACCTCGCTTTACGGAGGAACCTACAACCTCTTCCACTACACGTTGCCCAAGTGGGGCATCAAGGTCAAATTCGTCGATCCCACCGACTTTGCCGCCCTCGAAGCCGCCATTACCGACAAAACCAAGCTCATCTTCGGCGAGTCAGTCGGCAATCCAAAGCTCGACACCTTCCCATTCGAAGAAGTCTCCGCCATCGCTAAAAAGCACGGTATTCCGCTCGTGATCGATAACACCGCGCCGACCCCGTTCCTGCTTAAACCCCTTCAGCACGGAGCAAATATCGTCATCCACTCCGCTACCAAGTTCCTGGGCGGCCACGGAACCTCCATTGGTGGCGTCATTGTTGACGGCGGTAACTTCGATTGGGGCAACGGACGATTTGCCAACTTTACCGATCCAGACCCTTCCTATCATGGACTCAAGTATTGGGAAGTTTTCGGCGATTTCCCTGGCCTCGGAAATGTCGCATTCGCGATCAAAGCGAGGGTAAGCGGTCTCCGCGATACCGGAGCGGCTATCTCACCGTTCAACGCCTGGGCCATCATCCAAGGAGTCGAAACTCTGCCGCTGCGCATGGAGCGCCATTCGTCTAACGCCCTAAAAGTTGCTCAATTCTTGGCAAGTCATCCCAAAGTTAGTTGGGTCAACTACCCCGGACTCTCGACCCACAAGGATAACGAGACGGCGAAGAAATATCACTACCGGGACCAGTTTGGCGCCCTAATAGGCTTTGGCATCAAGGGCGGTTACGACGCGGCATTGCCGTTTATCGACAAGTTGAGCATCTTCTCACTGTTGGCAAACATTGGCGATGCAAAATCCCTCGTCATCCACCCGGCCTCAACTACCCATCAACAACTCAACCCTGAGGAACAACTCTCAACTGGCGTCACCGCCGACTTCATCCGCCTTAGTGTTGGACTTGAGAACATCGACGACCTGATTGCTGACTTGAACCAAGCATTGGGATAACAAACAAAAAAAGCCCATCCGAATCTCGGATGGGCTTTCAATTCTCTATTCAGCTACTTCCGGCTTCCACGTTTTCCAACGTTGTCGAAGGCAATCTTATAGTCTTTGTCATCGATAACTTTGTCGTTATTTAGGTCACAATCTTCGCCAAAGCGTTCGGCATCAGCGTCACCAAATGTCCACCTCTTCGAACCTGAGATTACGCCCCTGTATCTCGCAATCAGGTCTAGGTCTCGTTTGTCAATCACGTTGTCACCGTTAACGTCACCAAGAAAGGCGTTGATTCGACCCATATTTACGCTACGGCCCGGTGACATTTGAATCAAGAACGTGTGAGTCAGCATTCCAAATGAGGTAACCCTAATTCGATATATGGATTTTCGCTTGATTGGAAGGGAAGTAACTACTTGCCCGTTTCGACTGGTAGTAACAAAGTCATCAACCAGTCGATTACTTTTCGTGTCCACCACATGTATTTCTACGTCGCGGTCAGATAGCACTCCTATTAATCGAGCCCTAAAGTTTGTCTCTTCTGTGAGAGTATTCTTGCTCATGAGGATGAAAAAGGCTAAAAATATCATGATTAAATCTCGATTACGACCTCTAAGTCAAATGATTGGAGTGAGATTGCGAGTTTCAGTCTCCCACTTGATTGAGGTTGGCTTGGGCTATGGCTAAGTCAGTCGAATTAACTATGCCATCTCCATTGAGGTCGCAATCCTTGCCGCAATAATCGGTATTTGGTGCAGGATACAACCAGGAACTTGACGATGGCGTAGAACCAAGGTAAGCCGTTATTAGTGCTGTATCAGTTGAATCAATGATGTTGTCACCATTGATATCCCCTTTATATACACTTATTGAGCCTATGTCATTGATTGAATTCATCATCAGGTTGACAGTAATATGCTTTCGC
>JAYVXG010000712.1:0-2976 GCA_043785475.1 Armatimonadota bacterium | reverse complement strand
CAACCTCCGATTGTTGGTTGGTGCTCGTGGGCTGCGTACTACCAAGACATCACCGAGAAGGACATGAAGGATACGAGCGACTTTATCGCCAAGGATCTTCTGCCATACGGTTACAACATTGTGCAGATGGACGACGGTTTTCAGCGAACACCTCAATCGGGCGAACTTACCATGAAGCCTGGCGAGCACTACTCGGACTACTGGACGAAGCCCAATTCCAAGTTTCCTGGCGGGCTAGAGTCTTTGGCGACTTACATTAAATCGAAAGGGATTACCCCGGGAATCTGGGTTGGGCTCTACACTCCGCTTGGGTTGTCGAATTCCACAGATTACGTTGCGGACGATGGCGGAAAACCGTTTCGAGGACCATGGGTTAACTACGCGATGAACGGACTTCAGCCGGGGGCGGACGAAGCCTATTTTGAGACATTCCGAGTGCTGAAAAAGCAAGGATGGAATTACTTTAAGATCGACACGCTCCGCCACATTCTTTACGACAACTATCGCAAGAATCCTTTCTATTGGAAGTTTAAGGAGCAGAACATGGAAGAGGCGTTTCGCGCTGTTGTCAGCGGGGTTAAGCGCGAAGTTGGCGGTTCGTATCTACTTGCCTGCTGGGGAACAATGCCAGAGCTTGCCGGGCTACCGAATGGGGCGAGAATAGGTGAGGATGTTGGTCCCGACTTTGCTTCGATGCGGCGGTCGGCCAAATATATCGCTCAATTTCATCACCTCAACAATATCGTGTGGCGCAATGACCCGGACTATATGTGCCTGCGGCTTGAGCCAGAGCTCGCGCGTTCTTGGGCTTCGATGACTTCATTAGCGGGTGGACATCTGATGGTTAGCGATAAGCCGGGCGACTACACGCCGGAGCACATAAACATCATGCGGCGCGTCTCACCGACGGTTTTCTCAAAGCCGATCAATGTCGCTCAGACAGCGCCTGATCCGGAGTTCTTTACCCTTCACAACCGTAAATTTGGCGAGAGTTGGACGGTGGTTTCGCATCATGCGTGGAAAGCGGCCGCAGCAAAATCAGTATCCCTGGACAAGGTTGGGGTGGCGAAGGGCCGGTACTACGCTTTTGACTTTTGGAATCAGAAGTACATGGGGATTGTGGATTCGAAATTGCCATTAGGAGCCTTGGTTGAGGGTCACTGCCAAGTCATTTCACTGCGTCCGGTGCAAGATCATCCCCAGATTTTGGGCACAGAACGACACATCTCTCAGGGGGCATTCGAACTTGACAAAGTCAAGTGGGAAAACAATGTGCTTTCGGGTACGTACCTTGTTGGTCCAGGTCAAAAGTGGAGTCTGACGGTCTTTGTTCCCAAAGGCTACTCGGTGACGAAAGCCGAGCCCAAGGGCGCGGAGACGAAGCTCGATGGTCAAGTTTTGACGGTTACGATACCGATTTCGAACGGAGCGGTGAAGTGGGCGGTGACGTTCACGAAGGTGTAAGGACAAAATGAGATTTCAAAAACATGGAACAAAATGAAAGGCTATCGATGAATTGTACGATGAATTTCACGTTCTCTACGCTTTGCTTAACGCCTCTTCGAGCACAGAGCGCCAGTCTCGAATACTCGGGACGTACTTAATGATTCCGAACGAGTCGATTATTATTTTTGACGGGTAGGCGATGATGCCGAGATCCATCGGGAGTTGGCCGGTGACTGAGCCCGCGTAGGTGTTTTGCCAGTTCGCTCCATCTTCTTTGAGGCGCTGGGTGAGGTACGACTTTGTACACACGTCGGTGTTCACCCCAATCCACGCTATTTTCGTAGAATTCTTGCTGACATAATCTTTGATCTCGGGCATTTCTGCAATGCAGGAGGGGCTCCAGAACCCATAAAAGTCGATGACGACGACGCGACCCTTTAACGAACCGACCTTGAGTTTGTAGCCCGATATGAGTTCCAACTCGAGTTCGGGCATGGGAGCGCCCAAGCTCATTTTGGTGCGATAGTCATAAATTCGTGCCGCCCTTTGTCCGGCCTTCGTTTTGGGATAAGCCTGGCTGAGATTTTTAAACTTATTAATGTCAAGGGTGTCGTTCATTGTTTGAGCAAAGTAGTTAGCCAGATTTGCTGAGGCGATCACCTCGTCATTCTTGCTTTGCTTCAGGATGGTATCGAATGCAGGGTACTTTTCTTGGGTCAAATATCGGAGAAAAGTGAGGTTTTCGATGGCGGGACAAAGGGCCGGGGAATCTCGGTATTTAGTCGCGATATCGCTGGCGAGGATCTCAATCTTCGAGGACGCTTCAATGCAATTGGCAAGGGCTTCGAAGCGAACGACGGCGAGGGTTGTCTTCGCGCTTTCGGATTTGGTTTCGCCCTGATATTTTGCCGCGGTTTGAGCAATTGACTGCAATTTTTGGTTCAATTGCTTGATGAGAGTTGTCCCGTCCTTTTCGTTCGCAACCTTGACTTTGAGAGTATCGAAGAGGGTCATCGTCTGCTTGATGTCGTCGGAAAGTTGTGCGGTCTTTTCATTTAGCGACGTGCCTGAAGACGTCTGCCCCATTATCAGCAAGGCGGCTAAATAGAAAGTTGCTCCCATGGTCTCATGTTAACACGGGGATTAGTGCGTATTGTTCAATCGCGAGTTATTTCAGGTTTATGTCTCCAGACTTGTTGGTTTCGACTAATTCACCGTTTGATGAAGGTCGGATACGGGCTTTCTTGCCCTTGATTCTCAATTTGACAAGGTCACGCAACATGCGTGGGCCATCGCGCATGATGCTCACCTTAGACCCTTCTTGGTGGCTCCAACGGATCGGGATCTCGGCTATTTTGTAGTTGAGGTCACGCGCAATCATCAGGGCTTCAAAATCGAAACTAAATCCGTCGAACTTGCACCGGCTGAAAACGTCTTTTGCTGACTTGCTGGTAAACATTTTGAATCCGCATTGAGTGTCGTCAATGCCCTTTGTCGCCATGGTCTGGACCACCTTGTTGAACACCCTTC
>JAYVXG010000711.1:0-9753 GCA_043785475.1 Armatimonadota bacterium | reverse complement strand
TCAATCGCCTAGGTCTTGCTCAGTGGCTAACGGACAAGAAAAACCCCCTGACGAATCGGGTTCTGGTGAACCGAATTTGGCAGCAGCATTTCGGAACCGGAATCGTCAAAACCGCAGAGGATTTTGGCAACCAGGGCGAATGGCCAAGCCATCCTGAGCTGCTGGACTACCTGGCCACCAAATTTGCCACCGGCGGGTTCTCAATCAAAAAGCTCCACAAGCTGATCTTAACCAGCGCAACCTTCCGCCAACAGTCTGGAATCTCTGCAAAGAAGGAGTTACTAGATCCCGAAAATCGCCTTTGCTCCCGAGGCCCTCGGTTCCGACTCGACGCAGAAGTTCTTCGAGATCAGGTTCTGCAAGTTTCTGGACTATTGGTGAACCGAAGTGGCGGCCACGGATTCAAGCCATACCAACCGGCTGGCCTCTGGGAAGACGTCGCGATTGACGTCAGCTCGACCTCAAAATACGTTCAAGACAAGACAAGCGAAATCTATCGCCGGTCGCTTTATTTGTTCTGGAAGCGGACTTCCCCACATCCGGCGATGATGTCCTTCGACGCACCTTCGCGAGAAGCGTGCGCCGTGCGAAGACCCCGGACTAACACCCCGATCCAAGCCCTGATTACGATGAATGAACCGGCTTTTATGGAGTCTTACCGAGTCTTTGGCGAGCGGTTGGTCAAAACAAAACATACTGCGAAGGACCGAATCCGATATGCTTTTAACCTCGCCCTCGGACGCGAGCCGTCCAAGATTGAGCAGATAATTCTCCTCAATGCGACCAGGCGATACGATGCAAAATTCGCCCAAAATCCTAAATCAGCCAACGAAGTGGTGATGGCGGGAATGGCGCCGACCGCAGTTGGTCTTCCCAAAAATCAAGTCGCCACTTGGACGATGATAGCAAGCACGATTTTCAATCTCGATGAATTTTTGACGCAACACTGATAGAAATAGATTCGAATTGGCTTCAAAACCTATTCTTTTGGGCAAAAATAATCGTAACATCAAGCTAGTAAGTTATTTCGGTTTGCGATGATGCGAATACGTTCTTTGATTCCCGCTTTTTCCGCTGTGGCGTGCCTCGCCGTTGGTTTCGCCTCGGGCGGAGCTCAGACCAAAAGGAAACTCGTCGCTACAAGCAGGGCGATCGATTATAACCGAGACGTTCGGCCGATCCTCAGCGATCACTGTTTCAAATGCCACGGACCCGACGGAAAGGAAGTCAAAGGCGATCTTCGGCTGAGCGATGCGAAGGACGCCACTCGCAGTCGAGATGGCGTCTTTGCGATCAATCCTGGAAAGGCATCATCTTCGATCTTGATGCGCCGGGTCAAAGTTGGCTCCGATGACCCAATGCCGCCGAAGGATTCGGGAATGCCTCCTCTTTCCGCAGAGCAAGTCACTATCCTCAAATCTTGGATTGATCAAGGCGCGAAGTACGAGAAGCACTGGGCATTTGTTGCCCCGAAAATGCCTATCGTACCAATGGTCTCCAAGAAGGCAGAAATTCGAAACTCAATCGACAACTTCATCGTTGAGAAGCTGGAAAAGAAAGGTCTGAAGCAGGAGAAAGAAGCTGACGCCGCCACGCTTTTGCGACGGGCGAGTCTGACTCTTACGGGCCTGTTGCCAACTCCCGAAGAGATTCACGATCTCGAAAAAGACATCAAACCGGGTCGCTATGAGCGATCCATCGACCGTCTGCTTGCCAGCGAGCGGTACGGCGAGCACCAGGCCCGCTATTGGCTCGATGCGGTTCGATATGGCGATACTCACGGGCTTCACCTCGACAACGAAAGGGCGATCTATCCGTATCGAGATTGGGTCGTTCGGGCATTTAACCAAGACATGCCGTTCGATAAGTTCACGATGTGGCAAGTTGCCGGCGACTTGATGCCAAACCCAACCCTCGACATGAAAATTGCGACGGGCTACGTTCGGATGAACCCAACCACCAGCGAAGGTGGAGCGATCGAAGACGAAGTCCTGGTTCGAAATACTTTCGACCGTGTGGATACGATGTCAACCGTGTTCCTCGGAATGAGCGTGGGCTGTGCAAAGTGTCATGACCACAAGTTCGATCCGATTCCAACCAAGAGCTACTATCAGCTCTACGCGTTCTTCAATTCAACCAAGGATGCTCCGCTCGACGGAAACCTCCTGAATCCTGAGCCGACGATTCTCGCTCCGACCCCTGAAGAAGAAAAAGTTATCCAGGCCGACATGGCAAAATTGGCGAAAATGGAATCAGAAACGGACCTTGCCCAAGCAGAAACGTGGATTGCGTCGAACCGGGTTCCGGTTCCCAAAGTCGGAGAATGGGAAGTTTCCGATCCGTTCGTCCACAAAACATTTGACGAAGCCTACGACGTTGACGAGAAGCCAACCACCTGGAAGTCCATCAAAATCGTGCCAGGTCAGAACGTATCGTTCATCGGCAAAGACAACGCTTCGGGCTACGTGCGAACCACCATCGCTTCGGAGGTGGACGGCGAAGTCACACTGAGACTCAACAGCGATGACGCAATCAAGGTTTGGGTAAACGATAAGCTGGTCCACGCAAACAAGGTTCTCAGGGGCATCGCAGAGGCTGGTGACGTGGTGAAGATCACAGTCAAAAAGGGCTTGAATCCGATCATCATCAAAGTGGTCAATGCCAGCGGAGGCGATGGTCTTATTTTCAATTCTGGCTCGGATCGAGGGTTAAGAATTGATGAAGCGTTCAAAAAGAAGATTCCGACCCTGTCCCGTCAGACTTTTTTGAAAGACGGACCGGAAACACCAGAGTCAAAACAATATCGTGCGATTAGTGATCAGGTAGCCAAACTCAATGCCGCAATCCCTCGAACCATGATCGCCGAAGAAATGAAGGTGCCACGACAGGCCTATATTCTTCGCCGAGGAGAGTACACGCTCCCGACCGAGAAAGTCGGACGCGGAGTGCCGTCGGCATTTGGTGAACTTCCTCCGGGAGCGCCTCTCAACCGCCTTGGTCTGGCCCAATGGCTCACCGACAAGAAAAACCCGCTCACGAACCGAGTAATTGTTAACCGATTGTGGCAGCAGCACTTTGGCACCGGAATCGTCAAGACCGCCGAGGACTTTGGCAACCAGGGCGAGTGGCCAAGCCACCCAGAGTTGCTTGACTACCTTGCGATTAAGTTTGCCAACGATGGCTACTCGATCAAGAAGCTTCATAAGTTGATCTTAACAAGCGCGACCTACCGACAGCAGTCTGGCATTTCCGCCAAAAAGGAATTGCTCGATCCGGAGAATCGCCTTTGTTCACGAGGACCTCGGTTCCGACTCGACGCCGAAGTGCTGCGAGACCAAGTTTTGCAAGTGTCCGGCCTACTCATCAACAGAAGGGGTGGACACGGGTTTAAGCCGTACCAACCCGCCGGTTTGTGGGAAGACGTCGCATTCCAGGGCAGCTCGACCGCAACCTATATGCAAGACAAAACCAGCGAAATCTATCGCCGGTCGCTGTACCTTTTCTGGAAGCGAACCTCGCCTCATCCCGTTATGCTTTCCTTCGACGCTCCATCCCGCGAAGCGTGCGTCGTCCGAAGGCCCCGGACCAACACGCCAATCCAAGCCCTGATCACAATGAACGAGCCAGCATTTATGGAGGCATCTCGAGTGTTTGGCGAGCGTCTGGTCCGCACGAAGCAAAGTGCTCCCGACCGGATTCGCTATGCGTTCAACCTTGCTTTGGGTCGCGACCCGTCGAAGATTGAGCAAACCATTCTGTTGACGGCGGCGAAACGATACCAATCGAAGTTCGACCAAAATCCAAAAAGCGCGGGTGAGATCGTCATGTCAGGAATGGCACCAACCGCGCCGAATTTACCCAAGAATCAGGTTGCAACCTGGACGATGATCGCCAATACGATCTTTAACCTCGACGAATTTTTGACCCAACACTAAAGGAAACCCATGGATCCAATTAGAGAATTTGAAATGATCTTGTCCCGAAGAGAACTCTTCGGGAGAACCGCGATGGGCGTTGGTTCTGCAGCTCTGCACACGCTTTTGCGTGGTAGTGGGCTCGGTGCAGTCTTTGCGGCCCCAAACGCTTTTGGTGCTCCGCAGAAGCCTCAGATCCACATGGGCAAGCCGAGACCGGGCCTGCCAGGAATGCCAAGTTTTGCGCCCAAAGCCAAGCGCGTCATCATGCTGTTTATGAATGGCGGTCCGAGCCAAATGGACCTCTTCGACTACAAACCGAAGATGGAAGAGCAGTACGACAAGGACCTTCCCGACAGCATTCGCAATGGCCAAAGAATCACGACGATGACCAGCGGTCAAGCTCGATTCCCGGTCGCTCCGTCAAAGTTTAAGTTCAAAAAGCACGATAACAACGAGGATGGCGCGTGGTTCTCCGAGATTTTGCCGCACATGGCGACCGTCGCCAAAGAGCTTTGCATCATCAAGACGATGTGGACCGAGGCAATCAACCACGACCCCGCCGTCACCTACATTCAGACCGGTAGCCAGCTCCCTGGCCGCCCAAGTTTCGGCGCATGGATGAGCTACGGCCTTGGCAGCATGAACGAAGACCTGCCGACTTACGTTGTCCTTCATAGCAAGGTCAGCAACGGAAAGGCCGACCAAGCGTTGTACACGCGACTGTGGGGAACTGGCTTCTTGCCGAGCGACCACCAAGGTGTGAGCATGAGACCGTCTGGCGACCCGGTTTTGTATCTCAGCGATCCACACGGTGTGGATCGAGCCACGCGTCGCGGCATGCTCGACGACGTTTCAAAACTGAATCACCTTCAGCTCGACCAGTTCGGCGACCCCGAAATCGCCGCCCGTATTCAGCAGTACGAAATGGCGTACCGAATGCAAACCAGCGTTCCTGAGCTGATGGATATTAAGCAGGAGCCCGAGGAAGTTTTTGAATTATACGGAGCGGAAGCGAAGACTCCCGGAACCTTCGCCGCTAACTGTCTACTCGCACGCCGGCTCGCTCAACGAGGCGTCCGGTTTATCCAAATTTTCCACCGTGGATGGGACCAGCACGGAAACCTTGCCGTTGACCTCCCTTCGCAATGTAAGGACGTCGCCCAAGCTACGGCGGCCCTGATTAAGGACCTCAAGCGACTGGGAATGCTCGACGATACGCTTGTCGTATGGGGCGGAGAGTTTGGCAGAACCGTGTATTGCCAAGGACCGCTATCCAAGGAAAATTATGGCCGAGACCATCACCCACGATGCTTTACGCGTTGGATGGCGGGCGGCGGCGTCAAGCCAGGCATCTCGTATGGTCACACCGATGACTATTGCTACAACATCGTGGATAAAGATGGCCACGTGATCAATCCGTCGGTGGACGAATTCACGCCTGGCGCGGTGCACATTCACGATATGAACGCCACGATGATGCACCTGATGGGCATCGACCACACGAAGCTGACGTACCGATATCAGGGCCGCGACTTCAGGCTGACCGACGTACATGGGCACGTCGTGAAGGATTTGCTGGCGTAGTTAGGGCGAGGGCAGCCAATGGACGAGAACTCCAAATCCGTCATCAGTTCAAAGATCACGATTGGGAGCATCCTTCTCTGGCTCGCATTCGCTTGGGCGGTCTTGCCCTGCTTCAATGTCTTTCACTATCGGGGTCATTATCGAGCGTTCTATAACGGACTTGCAGCACTCCTCTTTCTTGGGTTCGTCATCTCGTGTTGGCAGGATGCCAGAACCAAAACGCCGTTTTCATTTCCCCGACTGGTTGCCGTGTTGGCATTAGCCTTTGTGCACTTCGTCATAATGAGACCTCTGGTTTTTGGAGCGGCTGAGTAGCCGAAGAGCTATGGCAGAAGAGACTCGCTTACGGTTCCGCTGCACACTCGGAAGCGTGATCATGTGGATTTCGTTTCTGCCGCCCATCGTGGTGCTCCTTGCTCGACCCCATTATTCTTCGGTGATTTACTCTTGCTTCGATGCAGCCGAAATCCTTCTGATACTGGGCTTTCTCGTCTATTGTTGGGAGGAATATCGCGAAAAGCGTCCGTTCTCGAAAGAGACGCTCGTTTGCGTAACCGTAGTGATCATTTTGTACTTGATCATTGCCCCTGCATTTGTCTCGACGCCTAGCTTGAACACTCATCGACTTACCGAACGACCGAGAATTCGTGCGCCGGGTCTCTACTTTTTTTTCTATGCTTCGGACGGACATCTGATCTTAGGATTTTTAATTTATAGCTTAGAGGACTACCGGGCAGGACGTAAGTTTTCTTCAGGGATGCTCTTTTATGTCTGCTTAATGTTGTTTGTTTACTTATGTATTTCACCAATTGTCGTAGCGGCTGCGCCCTGAGCAATTTAACGCGGTGTCACCGCAGCAGTTACAGCTGAGTAAACTACCAAGACAACTGTGGCCGCCACAGCCACATAAATCCAAAAGCGATTGAAATAAGCATTCGCATCGCTCAATCTTTTCTGAACTTCACTTGCGCGCTCAAATGCGATTCTTTGCTTGTTTTCGACCCAAGACTGGGGTGGCGACTCCTTATTCTCGGGCGTACGTTTGGATTCGGCACTATCTATCCACGCCTGAGCCTGAATCTGAGATTCTACGATTCGTTCATGGTCAACTGTACTCCCAACAATATTGGGACGATTCACTCGCATTGGCTTTGGTGCGTCAGTCTTTTGCTTTTCTAGCTTCGAAAACTTCTGCTCGACTTCTCTCAATCGAGCGTCATGCTCATCGAGTCGGCCGATAATCTTCTCGCATTCGCCAGGCCCCCTCATCTCGCCCAGCAACCGGGCGATCAAATCTGGAGTAGCGTCGGTCAGCTCAACGACATCGCGAATCGTCGACACCGGAGTCCGGAACATTTCCTCGGTCGCAGCAAGGCGTTCGAGTAATTCGAATATCTCGTTGTCTCGTATTTGAACCGCGAGTAAAGCTTCGGTATTCAGTTCCAATTCCATTCTCCTAACCGACCCGCTCTAATGAGCATTGCCGATCAAACTCAAGAAACCAATGACGAGGACGATGGCGAGCACAAGAATTGTGGTCATTAACGACACTATGTTTAACCGTGAGCCAACGCGCGCAAGAAAATCCGCCGTTTTTGTACCGACTCGAACAATCCAATCTGCGATTGCATCAACACTGGCTTCATCAATTTCTGCAAGACCGGATTGAGTTGGAGTCTCAAGTCGTTTCTCTATCTTAGAAATCCTTTGACCATAACCGTCGACGGTTGACACTAGAGTCTCAAACTCACCCGTACCTCGCATATCGCCAAGAATTCTTGCAATAAGGCTGGGCGAAGCATCGGTCAGCTCGGCCACGTCTCGGATCGTCGATACCGGAGTCCGGAACATCTCCTCGGTAGCCGCAAGGCGCTCGAGCAACTCAAATATCTCGTCGTCCTTGATTGGGACGGCGAGGAGCACCTCGTGATTCAGTTCCATTTAGCGCTGCCCCTGATGCTTCTGGTCGTTAACCATCCAGACGATAAAGAAGCCTTTTGCTTCTGCCATTGCCGGATCATCATCCTTTAAGAGCACGTCTTTCCCGTTGACAATTTCGTAAATCTCCGATGCATCGTCCGTCGTAAACTCTCTTCCTCCTATTGTCGTGCTATATGTTCTCCACAACGCTGGACTCGCAACAATTGTCGTGGTCTTCGACGAACCCACTCCCGCAAAGACCATTGCGAGTATCGCGATGACCGCAATGATGGCTGAGACCACGCCCTGAAATTCTTTCGCCGCGTCCTTCTCAGCTAACTGTGTTCGCTGATATCGGCGGTTTTCTAGGGCATCGACTCGCCCCTCAACTCGATTGAAGCGTTGATCGTGAGCATCGACGCGACCAACTAACTTCTCGTATTCGCCAGGACCGCGCATCTCGCCTAAGAGTCGCGCAATGAGGCTGGGAGAAGCATCGGTCAACTCTGCGACATCGCGAATCGTCGACACCGGAGTCTTGAACATCTCCTCGGTCGCGGCGAGGCGTTCGAGCAATTCGAATATCTCGCCGTCTTTTATTTGAACCGCAAGAAGCGTTTCTGTATTCAGTTCCTGATTACCGATTGTTTAGCCTCTCGATAGATAATACAGGGAGAACGCGAGAAGGGTTGGGATTGACGCGAACTTTCAGCTCGCAAAAGAAAAATTGAACCTAACCCAGGGCGTTGCCCTGAGCTAAGTTGAAACGACCCTTCAGGGCTAAGATTAGGATCCTTACTTGACTTTATAAAGCAATGCGCCGTGAGCGGGCACGGTTGCGTTGAGACTTCCGAGTCGTCCCATGTCCTTTCTCATCCAAAGATCGCGGACCGTCTTATTCCCGACCAAGACGCCTTTCATTCCCATCTCGTTCCAGCTAAACGTGCGGGTTACCGGCGAATGACCAAGGTTAAAGATAGAAACCGCAGTGGTTCCATCGTCCAGCGGACGAGTCCACACCTGAAGCTTGTTTTGCTCCCAAACTCGAGTTGCCGCTTTTCCAAGCGAATCCTGATCGATGGCAATCACTTCTGGGTTGCAGATCAGTCGCGTTGTAAAGTCATCAATTCGGGTTAAATCGCAACCGAGCAACAATGGCGCGGCTAGCATCGACCAAAGGGTGATGTGCGTCACCTGCTCGTGCTTCGTCAGGTTTGTCGGACGGACCCGAGGTCCCCAGCCGAGCCAACCGACGACCAACATATCAGGGTCATTCCACGAGCCAGGACCAGCATAGGGCGACCGGCGAGAGTGATCAAATCCGATGCCCGACATGCTCGACCAGGAGTCGTTAATGTCGCCCGTTGTTCTCCATACGTTTCCGCCAACGGTATGGCCCCATTTGAAAACGTCGCCCATTCCGTACTGGCAAAGGCTAAAAACGATGTCTCGGCTCGAAGACTCCAGGGCGTTGTGCATCTTGGTGTACGGTGCCTTTAAACCCGCCAAATCTGGGTTTGGAACGATGTTGCCGTATGAGCACCAGTCGTACTTCAGGTAGTCGATTCCCCACTTTGCATATGACGCCGCATCAGCTTCTTCGTGCTTGTAGCTACCTTCATAGCCTCCACATGTCTGCGGTCCTGGTGAGCTGTAAATACCAACTTTGAGCCCCTGACTATGCACATAATCGCACAGGCCCTTCATGTCGTTGAACCGCTCATTGGTGGTAATATCTCCGTTCGGAGCTCGGCCCTTTTCCCAGCCGTCGTCCATATTGACGAACGTGTAGCCGGTGTCGGCAAGGCCCAATTTAACAAACGCGTCGGCAGCAGCGCGAACTTTGTCGGTATCAACTGCGAGTCCCCATACGTTCCAGCTATTCCAGCCCATTGGCGGAGTCCGCGCCAGTTTGTCTTGCCCCGCTTCGATTCTCAGATACTCACTTGAAGAGCCGCCTGGGCCAGAGGCATCGATCCGTACATTGTAGGTGCCAGCTTTGGCGACCCGACCAGAAATGACTCGGCGATTCGCATCAAAGAAAAGGCCTTCCGGAAGCTTGCCCGTCTTAACCGACAAAGGCGCCTTTCCAGTGACCGGCACTCGGAAAACGAACTCCTTGCCGGGCGTCGTGCCGATAACCTTCGCGCCGTTGAGTCGGGTTTTCACGTTGTCGATTGGGGCGAGGATTGGATCTGGCTGATTGATGGTGACAGCCTGGGCCATCGGTGCTTTTCCACCCTCCTTGTAGCTGATTGTTGCATCCGCCCAATCGGCATGGTCCGAGTCGTTGCCATCATCTCCGTCCTCGACGATTAACTCCAAAATGCTG
>JAYVXG010000710.1:0-3008 GCA_043785475.1 Armatimonadota bacterium | reverse complement strand
TTTTTTGTTCTACTCCAGTAACTTTGAGGCAGCTTGTCCGTCTCTTCCTATCGTGGCTAACCGCTTTGTATCTGCACTCCTCGTTCTCAGTTTTGTCGGCGTTTGTTTTTCGTCTCAAGGAGGAGCTGATTCTGGGCTTGGAAAAAGCAAGCCCTCAGACAAGGATCGGGTGTTGGTAAAAATGGCGGTGCAAATTCCGACACCTAAGGAAGATGAAGTCATCCTGATTCTCGCGTCTGGAGATTTTGTCGCGGTAAAGATGGGGCAGATGGCGACGATCCCTGCCGATGAAAAATTTAGGACCATCGTGGGCGAGCGCGCCAGCTTTGCTTTCGTCGAGAAGGGCTCGACGAGCGGCAACAACTTCTGGCGAGTCGAGCGACGCTAGACGGTCAAAGGGAACAAAAGGAGTTTTCTTAGCCTCAGTAAAGGATAGTTTTTTGCCGACAAGTCTGCGAGGGGTCGCTCAATTTGTTCCGCCTATTTCAGTTGTGGGGAACGACCGTGGAAAAAGACTTGACTCGATTCTTACCCAGGCCCGCGGAGCAATTGTTCGCTCCACTCACAATCGATCCTTAGCCTGGGCTGAGAAATCTCACCCTTTCAGGGCTGTTCTTAGGCAAATTGAATTTCTCAATTTGTTTCCGAGAGTTAATTAGTTCAATCTCCCAGGCAGAGTAGAGTTTTCAATTTTCGAATGGAAGCTTGTCGGGCCTTTCTGCACGGGAAATGAATTTCTTTAAAGAGTTTTTTTAGCCTCAGTAGCTTATGCCTGGATAACTCTCAGCAATATGTGACTTACTCTTGAGTGCAATCTTGAGCTACTGAGGCAGCAATCCGAGTTTCTTGCTTCTTGGCTTCCCCGCTTAGAGGCTACTTCCCTTTCCAGACTTGCTCTTTTGCCGAGTAGTCGGCGTAATCGATAGTTTCGTAAAGCTCTTGCCGGGTGCGCATGTTTTCCATCCATCCCGCTTGGGTTCCGGTGGCAAGGAGTTCTTCGTAGAATTCTTCGACGGCTTTGAGCATGACTCGCAAAGCGGTGACCGGGAAGATGACCATTTGGTAGCCCAATTCTTCGAACCGTTTTGCGGGAATGAGGGGGGTCTTGCCGAATTCGGTCATGTTGGCGAGTAGCGGTGCGTCGACTCCTTTTCGAAACGCCGCGAACTCGGCCTCATTGGCAAGGCCTTCGGGGAAGATTGCGTCAGCCCCAGCTTGGACATACGCTTTTGCGCGGTCAATCGCCGCATCCAAGCCCTCAACCCCTCGGGAATCCGTCCGAGCAATAATCATGAACGACGGATCCTTCTTTACCGCCACCGCAGCGCGAATCTTCCCTTCCATGTGCTCTCGCGAGATGACGTCTTTGCCGTCGAGGTGTCCACATCGCTTGGGGCTGACTTGGTCTTCGAGGTGAATTCCGGCCAGTCCGGCCCGCTCCATCTCGATAACAGTCCGCACCGTGTTCCACGCTTCTCCAAAACCAGTATCCGCGTCGCAAATGATCGGCACGGGTGCAACTTGGCAAGCACGGGCGGCGACGCCCGACATCTGGTCCAGCGAGATCATCGCGACGTCGGGGACGCCGAGCAGGTTATTGGTAATCGCTCCGCCACTGAGGTACACCGCCTTCGCTCCCTCCTTATAGGCCGCCAGGGCAGTGAGAGGCGAAAACGCCCCCGGCATCACCACAATTCCCTTTGCCATCTGGTCTCGAAGCAGTTGTCCCGGCGACTGAAGAGGTGGTTGAATCATGCTTAGATGTTACCGGACGCATCGGGAACGCGGGAAAGGCGACCAATGTAATATCTAAGAGGAAGGTCTAACTGAGAAAATCATGCATGGTCCGACAGCGAACAGTCCAGAGCCGCACCGTCGCGGATGCGTCGTTTTTGTGGTCGGCGCAATGTTTGTTCTCTCGATTCCTTTCTGGAGGGCGGTTCAAGATTCATTTTTGCCCCATAACCATCCTCCCAACTATGATCGAATGATGGCGGCGATCGAAAAGAAGGATGCAAGAGCGGTCATGTTGATTCTTAATGGCGGATTTGATCCGAATACGATTCCACACGAAGAAGCCGATTACATGGCAGAAGATGATATCTCTCCTCTCAATGCAGCGGCTTTTGATGGGAGCACGGAAATAGTCAGGATTCTGCTGGACCATGGCGCGGACCCAAATCTTGGAGACGGTTGGAGTTATAACCCACTTAGTGCTGCAACCGAGCATGAGAGCCTTGACACAATGGCGGTCCTTATCAAACGAGGAGCAAAAGTTAACGATGAGTTTGGTAATAGTTATGCACTTTGGGGAGCCGCGATGGATGGAAAAGTTATCGCAGTCAACTACTTGCTTGACCATGGTGCAAATCCTAAATCCAATCTGAGTGGACCACTTTTAGAGGCGTTGAAGGATACTGGTAGCTCTCCAAAAGTAATCGAGATTATTCGTCAAAGAACTAAAAACGCCTCGTCTCGACCTTCGGTTGTCATTCCAGGGAAGGAGTAAAACCGACGTGAGGAAAATTTGTTTGAACTCCTTTCGCAGCGACTCGTAGTACCATAAAGCTATGATCTCTTTGCTTGCCGTTGCGTCGTTTGCTTTTCAGCAGAGCTCAATTCCGCTTCAGTTCATCCCTAAAGCTCAGTTGAAGTTTGAGCGAAAGGATACGATTCTCGAGTCGGGAGCGGGGGAAACAACTGCGATTGTGCTGGTCAACGATGAGAATGTCTCGAATGAAGTCTTGGAGGCGATCAGCAAGAATCCCGAGAGCATCCGAATTGTCGAGCTAACCAAAAAAGATAGCAATGGCAGACTCGTCTTTTGGACACCCGCCGGCAAGCCGATTTACGACAACACGATTGAGATTCCCAACGCCGAATCCGTTAAGATGGCACCGGGCGAAGTGGTTATGATTATCGAGAATCCCCTTGTCGTGGGGTACCCAAAAAGTCCGGCCGATAAGCCGGGTATTAGCTCATCGATTGCGGGAGCCAAACTTTCGGGG
>JAYVXG010000709.1:0-3010 GCA_043785475.1 Armatimonadota bacterium | reverse complement strand
CGATGAGGACGGACTCGTTTTCGTCGAGGGCAGGGAGTAGCATTCCAAATTCGCCGGCGATGACATCATCACCAAGAACTGCGCTTTCGAAGCTGTCGCCAATCGATTCTGCACCGGTGTTGAACATTCTCGGCTCAATCTTGCCTGCGGCGATTTCTGCCAAGGCAATGGTTAGCGGATGTCTGGACTCGACTTGAACTAACGGAAGGGCACCTTCGCGAAGCTGTTTTGCTCGCTTTGCGGCCAGATTTGATAGCACGAATTTCCCTAATGGGTATTCGTTGAGGATGTCAGGAGATGGAAGCATAAGACAAAAAGCGCGAAGGTCTAGAATACCTTAGTTGCTTCGCAACAAGCAAGGGAGTTTGCAGTTTGCAGTAATGGGGCAAAAGCCACAAGCCGCAAGCCAGAATTCAAAAGCCGGAGCCGCGAGCTGCGAGCTTACGAATAACCGTCCGGAGGTACCCTTTAATCAAATGCACGATGTAGCGATTGTTTCTGCCGCCCGGACTCCGATTGGGAGTTTTCAGGGTGCTTTGTCCGAGTTTACCGCTCCGAAACTGGGGGCGATTGCAATCAAATCTGCAGTAGAGCGCGCTGGGATTTCGCCCGAAGACATTGACGAAGTCATCATGGGTTGCGTGCTCACCGGCGGCATGGGTCAAGCTCCTGCTCGACAGGCATCAATCTTTGCGGGTCTTCCCAACCATGTGCCTTGCTTAACCATCAATAAGGTGTGCGGATCGGGAATGAAGGCCGTGATGCTGGCCGCCCAGGCGATCGCCTTGGGCGATTCGACAATCGTGGTTGCGGGAGGTATGGAGTCGATGACGAATGCCCCTTACGTACTTGATAGGGCTCGGGCTGGTTACCGAATGGGCAATGGCACGATCATTGATACGATGGTCCACGATGGCTTGTGGGACCCTTACAATAATTGCCACATGGGTCAGTGCGGTGACTCCACCGCCGCCGAATTGGGCTACAACCGCGAGCAACTCGACACGTTTGCTGCTCAGTCCTTCGCCCGGGCAAAAACAGCCCAGGCCGACGGGAAATTTAAGGACGAAATCGTGGCGGTCGAGATTCCTCAACGAAAGGGAGACCCGA
The DNA here is from genome assembly GCA_043785475.1 of Armatimonadota bacterium. GTDB lineage: Bacteria > Armatimonadota > Fimbriimonadia > Fimbriimonadales > Fimbriimonadaceae > Fimbriimonas. Next base: position 1,900 of record JAYVXG010000709.1, on the reverse strand, counting down.
TTATTTTTAATACGGACGAGCAACCGTCGCGCGGCGGAGATCCGGCGAAATTGGCAACCTTGAGGCCAGCATTTAATAAGGAGGGTGTTACCACGGCCGGTAACGCTAGTTCGATCAATGATGGGGCCGGTGCGATAGTTTTGATGTCCGGAGAGGAAGCAGAAAAGCGAGGAATCAAGCCGCTTGGGTTTGTTCGGGGGTATGCGACTCATGCCCAGGAGCCGACAAAATTCACCACGGCCCCGGCGGCGGCGATCAAGAAATTGCTCGATTCGGCGGGATTAAAGGCGGAAGACATAGACCTTTTTGAAATTAACGAAGCGTTCGCAGTGGTCGCGCTAGGTTGCGCGGACAAATTGGGAATTCCGCAAGATAAATTAAATATTAATGGAGGAGCCGTCGCATTGGGACACCCGATCGGAATGAGTGGAGCGAGGTTGATCATGACCGCCCTTTTTGAACTCAGACGCCGGGGCGGACGGTACGCAATTGCCACCCCTTGCATTGGCGGAGGAGAAGCGACCGCAGTGCTGATTGAGGCATCCAAGTAAAAATCCTGGCGAAATCATAAAGACTCCCTCCGGATATGCCGATAGGAATATTGGGGATCCTGAGGGTGCATTAGTTGAAAATCTTTAGTCAGAGAATACAAAAAATTAAGAGAAAAATTCTCGCTAGATATTTACGCTCAAATGTCACAGCTACGCTCATTCCGATTGCGGTCGCATCCTTAATTTCCCTCTTTTTAGTCGTGTGGGCGTTCGGCAATATTGGCTTGGTTCGCGAACAGTCGAAAGAAGAGATTCACAACGATCTGCATAATGTTGAATCACAAATCAACATCCTGATTCGAACTGAGTTCGACAATCTGGCCATGGCCTCGACAAATATTTCAAGTCGGCCAAAGGATTTTTCGAAATCTAATTTAAAGGAAATGCGGGGAGTAGGGGGAAGCCCCATACAGATTTGGCTCCCAAATAAGAATGGAACCGCGCTTACATCTCAGAACCGCGCGCAGGTGGACCTTCATGAAGCTCCTACCTCGAACGCTCAAAAGGACCTGTACTTTCAAGATTTTCTTGCCACGAACTGGGGCAGGTTGAAGATCAAGCAATTTGACAATTCAGGCCCGAACGCGATCCTCGGGGAGGGTAGCGTGTCGGTTTGCGATGGCGGTGCATCCATGGGGTTCTTGGTTCCAATCATTGATTCGAAAGGGGCTGCAACTGGGATAGTGTACGCCTCGATTCCGATGTCAATTTTCAAAGGATATCTGCCACCAAACACTTATTTAGTCGATCCGCATCTTTCATCGGTCGTAAGCCGTTACGGGGTCAATCAAAGCGATCCAGGCAGCGCTGCTGTGCAGAGCGGCATCAATTCAAATGGTGATCTCTATTCGACAGTCCGGCGGATTCCAATTTCGAGCGTATCGCCAGCATGGAGGCTACGGGCGGACCATCAAACCAGTGAACTGTGGTCAAAATCCGAGGTAAGACGAATTCTCGACTTCAATGTGGTGCTCTTATTCACACTATGGGGCTCGACCTTTCTATTAATTCGTTCTTCGAATACCAATCGAAATCGGCAAAGGAAATTGATTGGAAACCTGGCCCAGAAGCTCATATGGATCACCGACGAACAAGGGACTATCGATTTTGTGTTAGGGAAAACAACGAGCCGACTAGGCTGGAAAGAGACGGATTACCTTGAGGTCAACATTGGGTTGTTTGCTCATGAAGACGACCGCTCGTTGATGGCGGAGGCAATTTCTAACGCTCAAGCCCTTGTGCCAAAAGACGAAATCATCGAGATTCGGTTTGAAAACAAGGATCACGAATACCGGTGGTATGAAGTCACGATCACGAACATGACCAGCGTGCCGGAGATCAACGGCATC
>JAYVXG010000708.1:0-3015 GCA_043785475.1 Armatimonadota bacterium | reverse complement strand
AATGCGGATCAGAGGGTCATGCCTGCAAGCAACGAAAAACTGTTTACTTGCGCCTTTGCACTTGCACAACGAGGTCCCGAATATCGCTCGAAGACTCGATTCTGGTTTGGTAATAACCTTGTAAAGATTGTCGCAGACGGTGATCCTACCGTCCTCTCTTCACAGCTAGCCGAATTCAAAACGAAATATCACGTTGGCTCGGGACACCATATTCAATTGAACCAGGCATATAAATGTGAGAGGCCCGATTCTTGGCAGTCTGGAGACGTTCAAAATCGATATGCTCCTGCCATTCACGCGCTAACGGTGGACAAAGGAGGATTCGAGTTACGGGCGGGGGCGAAAGGTTTAAGCTTTTTTCCTCATACACCTGTTCTCAATCGACTGAATTTCACGGCAACTGGCAAGCCAATTACCTTGAGATACGATGTGATGGCGGGAAATTTGGATGTTACGGGCAAGTTGCCCTCTGCCGATCAAAAAATTGACACGCTATCCGACCCCGATCCGAGCACCACCGCACTGTCTTGTCTGACCGGTACCAAAAATCAACTTGTTGAGGATCTGGATACGGTTCCGACCGGTGCCGCCACAGAGACTATTGAAAGCCCTCCTATTTCGACGCTAATCAAAGATTGTCTTCAACCCAGCGATAACTGTTTGGCCGAGCACCTGCTGTTTATTGGTTCAAAAGCCAAGAACTATCCGGAGGCTCGAAAGTCTATTTCGGAGTGGCTTCGGCAAGCCGTGGGCCTCGATTCCACTTATTTTCGCTGTGAAGATGGCTGCGGTCTCAGTCGAAAAAATCAGACGACAGTACGGAATATTTCTAAACTTTTGAAGTGGTCAACCGCCCAACCGACCTCGCAACTTTGGCAGGATTCTCTGGCAAAATCAGGGGTTGGGACACTTTCGAAACGTTTCAATCGAGTGGACTTTATTGGAAAAACTGGCACTCTTGACATGGTGAGTTCGCTCAGTGGTTTCGTAAAGTGTAAAGACGGCGAAACAAAGATCGTATCAGTAGTTCTCAACCACTATGGATGTACGGAATCAGAAGCGCGGGAAATCATGGATAGGTTTATCGAAAATGTTAGCAAATGAAACCGCATCGGCACGGAATCTGCGATTCCATAGAGCAATGAGCCTTGTATTTCCAACCAAGAGCATGGTGGCTTTGCTGACAATCGCCAGTTTTGACCTCATTTCGACCGCAGTCCTTCACTCTCGAGGAATGATCGTTGAGCTCAACCCGCTGATGCGCGGCTTCATTAACCAAAGCGAATGGATGTTCGCCTTTGTGAAGGGGATGACGATTGGAGTCGCTTGGGGCACGATGGTCTGGTATGCCCAAACCAATCGCGACTTTGTAAACAAGGCTTGCACCTATGGCTCGATTGCTTATCTCGTCGTCTGGACCACTTGGTTCTTCGGCGCTCGGTAACTCGCTTTTCGGGTGGCACGGGTAAAGACGTCTGCCTCGAAGAGGCTGGGATTTACCCGCGTAGAAGATCAGGCTTTCATTTCCCGATCGAGTTGGTCGTCCGTCATTTGCTCGATCACATCAAATGCCGCCTTGCGCTCCAGATTGAGTTTCTTTCGCGAGTCTCTTCGCATCACTCCTTGTAAGTAACGAATCTTCTCCCCGCGTGACTCGCAAATCAGTCGTGGAACTTCACACGGCTTTCCATCTTTGAGCGCGACCATCGTGACTCTCGCGGTGTTCGTATGGCGTTTGATTCCCAGCTTCAGGTTCTCGGCTTCGACGCTGACCATCACTTCCATGGAGCTGCGGCCAACGTAGACCACCTGCCCGGTAAGCGTGACCAACTCGCCAACTTCAATAGGCTCGTGGAAATCGACTTGGTCAAAGCTGGCGGTGACGCAGGTGGTTCCCGAGTGTTTAGCCGAGGCTGCATAAGCGCAAAGGTCAATCTTGGCGAGCAGTTCTCCACCGAACAGCTTTCCGAGAAAGTTGGACTCGTTGGGACGAATGACTTCGGCAATCGTCACTCGGGTATCGGCGGCACGCACTCCTTGCATGGTGCTGAGTTTACTAGATTCGAAACCGACCGTAGGACGTCGACTCTGATACCTCGACCCTTAGATGGGCCGCCCTGTTATCACTTTTGAACCTGATACTTCGCCAATCGTAGCGTCGAGGTTAAAAACCTTCAGATACCAGCGATGGGGTTCAAATTGAAGACCTTGTAAAATCCGTTCATGGAGAGGGACTACAAGCATTGGAAGAACTGTGATGTCCCGGGCCAGACTTGCTATATCACCTGCACTTGCCTTGACTTTGCTCACCTACTTCACCGAGAAAAAATGCGACGACGAATGGCTCTTCACATTCTGGAAGCAACCCGAGTCAACAAGGCTAGGCTTCACGCTTTTGTTGTCATGTCCCACCACTTTCATTTGATTGTGAAACCGAACGATTCGCAGACCAATTCTCAGTTTATGCGGTCCCTGAAGTCTTACTCAGCCAAGGACCTGATTCCAAGATTAAACGCGTTTGAGCATGACCAACTTAAGCAGCAGATAACCTTGAACCAAAGGAAATTCTGGAAAGCTAGCTTTCGAGGATTTCCGATCTATTCTCAAAAGTTGTCCGACCAGAAGATGGGTTATATCCACATGAATCCCGCTCGCGCAGGTTATGTTGAACTGCCTGACGATTATGCTTGGAGTTCTCGTCAACTTTACAACTTGGGGTTATGCCACGAATTTGATGGACTGCAGATACCAGAATCCATTCAACTTTTGGAGTCAATTCCTTATTAATTTCGACCCTACACTCGGCGAAGGTTAAGCTACTCGCTGCCCTTTGTCGTTTGCCTCGCCTCGCTAAGGGTCGAGGTATCCAAATCAAAGGTACAATCCCCAGTGCCTGCCTTTCACATTCCTATATTACTTTGGCTAACTTCAATTAGCATCGAAATCGTTCGTGCTTACATCTTTCCAAATTTTATTGGACGGAACCCTGGCCACCTTGGCGACCAGCTCTTTCAT
>JAYVXG010000707.1:0-3019 GCA_043785475.1 Armatimonadota bacterium | reverse complement strand
GAGCCAGTCGCTCCACAGGATTATTAGTTGTCGGGATTTCATATTTTTTTCTCGATCGTTGATTTTTTAAGTCGTAGTTGAGCTTGGGACAACACCATGGGTGAAACCTTGGTGTAGATTGTCTTGCTCACGTTTAGGGTGCCTCGAGAGGCGAGGATGTCGGACATATTCGTTTCAAACATATCGCGGTAGATCTCTCCACCGGGCATCTTGGTCGAGAACAGCCCTTTCTTGCCACCCATGCTTTGAAGCAAAGATTTGAACATAAAGGCTTCTAGCCCGTCGGTTGCCTTTTTCAGCTTTTCTAAGTCCTTCTTCGCTTCGTTTACCGTTGCGGAAACCTTCGCGATCTGGAGGCCAGCCGGCATCATTGGATCACCAACTTTGCCTTAAGGGCGCCTTGCTGTCGGAGGATTTGGAGGATATTGATAATGTCACTTGCTTTGAGGCGAAGCTCTTGGAAGATTCGGGCCAAGTCGGCAACCGTAGTGTTCGGGGCCATGACAGCAATATCGGCTTCACCTTGGTCAGCGGTTACTTTTTGGTTTGCGATAACGACGGTATCACCCTTTGCAAACGGATTAGGCTGAGACACGCTGAGTGATTCTTCGATCTTGACGCTGATTCCGCCAGTGGCGATTGCGACCGGGGCGATTCGGACGTTTCCGCCAATTGCGATCGATCCCGTCTTTTCGTTGATTACGATTACCGCGGCATTGTCAACCATAACGTTGAGTTCTTCAAGTTTTGACATCGCCTGAACAGCACTCATTCCTTTTGGAAGCGTCACACAGATTGTTCCTCCGTTTTCGGCTTCGGCCATGAAGTCTGGATACTTTTTGTTGATTGCTTCTTGGATTCGGTTTGCGGTGGTTAGGTCCGCATCCGATAGCTCGACGTACATTTTTCCGTCGTAAACAAGCTTCGTTGGTGCTCCTTGCTCGACAATTGCGCCACTCGGAACTCGTCCTGAGGTGAGGAATCCTACGGAAGAGCTACTCCCGCCAGATGATGCGCCGAAACCACCGATGCTTACTTGGCCTTCGCCAACGGCATAACCGTTTCTTTATCACCAATTGCGTACAGTTCACTTCGAAGGAGGAGCCCGCCTTGCAGGCTCTGGGCATCACCCGCCGAAGCGACAGTGACATCCATTACTTGGCCATTGGTTGCGAAGGCAGGGAGTTCGGCTCGGACGAAGACGACCGCGCAGTTTTTTGGTTCAATCAATGCCGCATTAACGTCTTGACCCAACGATTTCATAAAGTTTGCAATTGCGGCTGCGCTCTGTGGGTTCTTTCGGGTGTCGCCGGTGCCTTTAAGTCCGACCACCACTCCAACTCCCATCAAAGTGTTACCTCGGACTCCTCGGAATCGTGCGACATCTTTGAGTCGGACACTGACGCCGTTGCTTTCAGCTTTTCGCATCGCTTGCATTCGACGAGCCATTTCTTGGCTAATGGAGGTGTCCCTTGCGGGAGCTGCCGGTTTATCCTTTGGCGTGGTGGGGGGATTTGCACCTTGTCCCCACGTCAAACCGGTCAATATCGCGGCCGAAAGAATTGCAATGACTCTCATTAGAATAACCACCCAAGGATCTTAGAAAGGAAGCCCTGTTTTTGTTTTTTGTAGATCGCGCCAATGCCTTCGCTCTTGATTTCTGCGTTGGCCAAGTTCTCGCTGAGGAGGGTGTTATCGGTTCGAATGTCGTCGATTCGGCACACTCCGCTGAGGACCATTGTTTGGGTTTCGTGCCCAAATTTTACGGATCTTGTCCCTTCGACGACGAGCGTCCCGTTGGGCAAAATTTGTTTGATCAATACCGCGACCTTGGCGCTCATTTGTCCTCGTTGTGAGCTGAGCCCAGAGCTCGATAGAGCTTGGTCCGTTGCTGAATTCGAGTTTGCGGTCAACGTGGAAAGAAATCCCACTTTTAGCCAATCCAAAAGCGGCACAGAATTTGGACCATTCTTGATCGTGTCCTTCTTGTTGTTTTGCGAATTTGCTTGAAACGATGAATTGTGGGTTTCACTAATGATGACGGTCAACGGATCACCGACTCGATAAGCTGTTCTTGTGTGGAACGGAGAAGTGTAGGATTTCGGCGTTAGTGAACCGTAGTTTTCGTCGGATTTTGTCTTTTGCGCAAGTGCGGCGGTGGACAAACAGATTGTCAGAATGCAGATTATTTTCATAGTTTCACTTCCACAAGGTTTGGTCCGATGAGGATTCCGGTGTGCACCGAGCCGTTGTCGGTTTGGACGGATACGGACTGGCCGAGATAGCCGACAGAAGTTGCTTTGGCGTTTACCTCGACTTTGGCAAAATTCGAGATTAGGCGAAGCCTGACGACATCGCCCTTCTTCACCATTGAAAGGGCGGGCAGAGAGTAGTTGATTCGAATCGAATTCGTGATTTTGCCTTTCACGGCGATGTCTACGATTCCGGAGATTTCGCTTGAATTCAGGTTGAGCTGGGTGACTTCCATGGTAACTGTGCCGATTGGAAGGGTGATCGGATTTACTTTATATTTTTGCTCAACCTTGGTTTCAAATCCAAATTTGGTTTTGACGGCTTGGTTGACAGCTTCGTCAATCGTTGATGACTCAAGAATCTGCCCTTTTCGTTCAACCCATGCGCCTTCGGGAACATTGATTTTCAGTTTTCGTATATCAATTCCGGCGGCGGCGATATTTGCTCGAACGTTGACCAGCGTCATTCCGCGTTTAGAGCCAAACAAGGGAGCTCGACCAAAGTCGACCCTGTTCAGCGCATCAACCAATTCGGGGTCTCCATCAATTTTTGCAATCGAAGACAAGAGGATTTTCTCCGTCTTATCGGTATCAACTTCCGATTTTACGTTCACGTCGACCTCGGCTTTGGACTCGTAGAAAGGGGCCGCAGCCACTTGGGTGCCCTTGTGTTGATTGGCGATCGAAGAAGCTTTATTGACCGTCGTGCTTAAGGCGTTTGATCGGACCACTCCGGCGATCCATTCACCTGGATTAGTCAGGGTTGG
>JAYVXG010000706.1:0-3019 GCA_043785475.1 Armatimonadota bacterium | reverse complement strand
GGACTTCGGCCACCGAGCCAGCATCAATCTTCTTTTGAACTGCGGATTTGACCAGTTCCGCATTTTGAAGAATTGCATCGGCGGTAGCCGAAAGCTTTATAGCCGAGACTGCTGTGGTCAACGCTTCAAGTGTGTCCATTTGAACGTCTAGAACTTCGCCAACGTAACTTGCTTCCGCTTGTGCAACCAGAGCCGATCCGCTTTGACGTCCGGCTTTCGTCCGCCCAAAAACATCGATGGGTTGGCTTAGAAACGCGTCTTGGTCGGTTGCTCCAATATTCGGGTTTGTGGAATAGCCTATGCCTATCTTCGTAGAGGGAGGTGCTCCGAGAGCGCGGGCACTAAGTCTGGCTTGGTCAATACGCAGCCGTGCCGCTTTGATGGCGGGACGGTTCTGCATGGCCATTTGAATGGCGCGTTGAACGTCGAGGGGTTCGGATTGTGCGAAGGCTCCTTGGAAAAGGAGCGCAAGCGCTATGGAAAATGTTTTCTTCAATTGGATGCTCTGGCTTCAAGGTCGTGACCTAGAGCACCCTTCAGTCGAGTCGCTCTAGGCGGATGTCAGACGTGAATCAGAGGTTGGAGGAGCACGAGAAGACCTTGTCGAAGGAGGTCCAGTGGCGGGGCAATTCTCGCTGAAGACAGGGATAACGAAAAACTGTTGACGACTTAGAAATGCTGGTTGGCGAACCGCAATTGGCAAGTCAATGTCAAAGCTATGGTTCTGACCGGTGGAAGCGACCGGTACAGATTTAACCTTGTTATCACAAGCTTTGATCTTGCAACAGTCATGACAGTCGCCATGCAGAGCCGATTTCAGCGAAGTAGTGGTGCTCTGTCGGCAATTGTCCTTCAGTGTCACACACTTTAAACATTCTTTGCCGTCCGGCAAAACATAGGTTGTCTGACACGCATGTACCTGACCCAGGAGGATCAGGAACGATATCAGGAATGCGTGCAGAAGCTTCATGTCGCCTTATCAGAGTATACCGACCCTGATCCTCCACGAGATTTCTGACTAAAATGAACTCATGTACTTACTTGGCGGACGTCGAGGTTACTTTTTCTTTAATTTGTCGTCAAGATAGTAGTAATGGCCACTGATCACGATCATCATCACGAACACGGCGGGCTCGGTCATGTCCACGGTTCTACCCATGGTCCCCAGTTAGTGGCATCTCTCGTCGTCACAATCCTATTTGTAGTGGGTGAAGCGATAGCCGGAGTTCGCGCCAATAGCTTAGCCTTGCTTTCGGATGCTGGGCACAATGCGAGTGACGCCTTGGCGCTCGGACTTGCGGCTTATGCAATTTGGGTCGCGAAGAAACCGGCGAGCAGTCGAAACACCTACGGATATCACCGCGTGGCTATCTTGACCGCCCTATTCAACGCAGTCAGTCTCGTCGTGATTTCGGTGATCATTCTGATTGAAGCCTGGAAGCTCTTTGTAAAGCTCGAACCAGTGGTCGGGAACCTTATGATTTGGGTGGCCCTCATTTCGGTTTTGATGAATACGGTCATTGCATGGGCTCTTCAAGGCGGAGCTAAGAACAGTATCAACGTTCGAGCCGCTTTCATACACATGGTCGGCGATGCTGCCTCGGCCGCAGCCGTCGTTGTGGCGGGAGTTATCGTAAAGCAGACTGGCTGGGTCTATGCAGATCCGGTTGTGGCCGTTCTTATCGCCCTGTTTATTCTCTATACGGCGTGGGGCATTGTTTCAGAGGCTACCAACATCCTGTTGGAAGGCACACCCAAGGGCTTGGACGTAGACAAAATGGTAGCGACGATGCAAGCCGTCGGACCCGTTCTCTCAGTCCATGACATCCACGTGTGGACGGTGTCAGATGGAATGCACTTCTTGTCCTGCCATGTTGAACTTGCAGCGGGAAGCACGATAGAGGATTCGTCGTCCGTAGTTCGCCACCTCTGCGAACTGCTAGCCCACGACTTCGACATTTCTCATGCGACGATCCAGACCGAGATAGAAGGCACATGCCACACAGACGGAACTGACAAGCCCCTCTTTTGCGGAGACACGACTGTTAAGCATAAGCATTGACCTAAGCATTTGTTCAAATTAGATCGCTGACTCTCTGCCTAGAAAAAACCTGCGACGCCCGCGTCGTTCACAAGTCTGTGTTACTTCGGAAAATAAATCTCACAAGACAAGTGGCTCAGTGGCACTTGCGGACCTAACCACGACCCATTTCAGTAGACAGAAATTTACGGATGATCCCCAGGGATCAGAAAAATGATCCCTAACCTTCGGATTTAGATTCAAAATTTGGTGGAAGCGGGGGGAATTGAACCCCCAGCCTTAGGTTCAAATTGTGATCATTTTATTGGAGCTTAGGTTCAACTGGACTAGTAGACGGGCATACACCAGGGATCATGTGATTTTCAGAGTATTCACTTAGGATGTGCCCCATCTTGCTCCGACTATAATACTTCGATGTAACCCGGAAACTTGCCGAACGACTCGCCAGACGAGAAAGTTTCCAATGAATCGATGTTTCGCAACGAGCCGGCCATGTTGAGAATCGGCTTCATTCCCAAGAGTGCACGCATGGTTTCCGCCAGGACAAGGCAGGCCACAGTTACACCCACGAATGGGACTCCAACGGCCACGTCTGCTAACTGCCTCATGCCGCAGGCGTCCAACCCGAGTCCCGCGTACGGCTTAAGGTCCTCGTCCGATGATGGAAAAGCGCGGGAAGGCCGATTAAAGGTCTTAGACGCCCTGCCATCACCGGTGAAGGCTTTGACTGTGAATGAATCGTACGATCCCCCAAAGGGACTGAGCCCGCCGTCAACAATGAGGTCGAAGCCCGGCTCTTCAAGATGGCGTCGGGCTTCCAGGTTGTCTAGACCTCCCAGCAAAATCCTCGGCTCCGTACTTCCCAAGACGAACTGCCCGGAGAACATTTGTTCGACTACCCTGGTGGAGAAGCCCCTTTTTTCAAGCCAGCCACTCACGACGCGCGTTTTCATTTGTCCAATATTGATCTCCGAGGTG
>JAYVXG010000705.1:0-9830 GCA_043785475.1 Armatimonadota bacterium | reverse complement strand
CTCCGTCCTAAGGAGGGCGTCGGGGGTTCGAGTCCCTCCGAGGTCGCCATTTGGTACAAGTTTTTACCTTATAGTTAGACTTTGAGCTTGCTCGTATTTGTACCGACATCCATTATTCGCCGTTTTCTGCTCGTTTGCGACAGCAGACTAACACACGGCACCTTTGCAAGTGATGGGAAATCAAATAAATATTTCAACACTATAATTCACTTGAGTGTGTTCGCCTTCAATTGAAACAGGATTGAACTGCGCCTCTACACGACACTGGTGAGAATACTGATGCATAAGATAACTTCACCGACCTCATCAGCAAGTGGATTCACCTTCAGCTGCATGCCGGCAAATTCGCCGGTTAAGCGTAGTGTGCTTCCCGTCCCGGCTAGCGCACCAAGATGCGCAGCGACAGCCGGATGCGCGCTGTCGGTCGTCTTGAAAATCTCATAAATGGTTTTGCCGTCCTCCCATTTCACGCCGAAGCGGCTCGAAAGAAGCTCGCCATTCACAACCATGTGAATGGTGAGGTTCTGGTCAGTTGACCAAACCGTTGACTTGAGTTGATCCAACGCAAGATTTACCAGGGCCAGCGAAGTGCGATACTCCAAGCTTCTTTCTGCCTGCGCGATCATGTCTAATTTTCCCCGATTGGCAAGAATGGCCGCGAGCCCTTCCCAGTCGATCCTTTCCTCTTCCAACGCCCGATCGGCTTTCTCTTTGACGACCCTAACGACGGTGTCTGCCCTCCCAAGTCCGCCTGTTTTGAGTTTGATCCGAAGCCAATAGGTGTTTACTGTCCCGACGCTTATGCCCAAGCTATGGGCGATCGCATCATTGGTGAGGCCTTCGCAACACAATTCGACAATCTCCGTTTCCCGCGGGGAAAGTCCTAATGATTTCATTAGTTAAATTGACTCCAAAATAGTTGTGAACACTGTGCCCTTCGTCCTTTTGCACCGGTTAACCCAGTGCAAGACGCATTTTTATCATCTTACCACCGGATGACTTGTAGGAACATCTTGCCTCGGATCGGGAAAACCGAACCCACCTTCATAGCCAGAGAAGGGCACGTTCGGAAAGCCCACTAAAAAGTGTCCCGCCTTTTGTGTACGTGTTTCCATAACCACAAGTTCGGCTGTAGATCGTCTCCTCGAATGGCCAATGGTCTATACTGGCATCGTGGTCGAGCCTACGGATGCGATGAATAGGTTGGCCCAAAAGCTCGTCGCTTTAGAAGGAAATGACCATTCCAACTTGAGCCCTGCTTTTCGGGTCATCGAAAAGTTGCGCATCGTAATTATCCGATTCTCTGGTTCGGACGGCTTTACCGCACTTCTGCGCAGGGCCTTTGCCCTTGCGCGACTTCAGGATCCATCTCTCCCTAGTCTCACGTTCAAGAGCGATGGCTCAATAGAATCGATTAAAGGTATTTCGAGCAAAACCGGCTTAGCGCTCACCGCTAACCTGCTCGATTTGATGGCGATGTTCATGGGGCAGGGCCTTACCATGACCCTGTTACATGATGTTTGGCCGATTGACGTATGAAAAGTTATCTGAGATTAACATGAAAAAGGAAACGAAGACTCAAAACCAAGACCGGGTAGAAATTCGCCAGATACCGACTGGCGTGCCGGGGCTTGATGAGATTCTGGGCGGGGGTTTGCCTGAATTTTCATTCAATATCATCGCGGGAGCTCCCGGCGGAGGCAAGACTACGCTGGCCCATCAGATCATGTTCTCCAACGCCACTCCCGAGCGGCCCGCGCTGTACTTCACCGTTCTGGGCGAGCCGGCGATCAAGATGCTGCGCTATCAGCAACAATATTCGTTCTTCGACCATGAGGTCATGAAAGAATCGGTACGCTTCATCAACCTCAGCCAGCTCGTGTTAGAGGAGGACCTCGGCGCGGTGCTGGAGGCGATCGTCAAGGAGGTTGAGGCGTCCAACGCGGGTATCGTCGTGGTCGATTCATTCCGTACAGTTGTACGCAAGGCCCAAGTTGGTGTAACCGAAATCGATATTCAAGGCTTCGTCCAGCGTCTGGCCCTCCATCTCACAAGCTGGTCAGCTACCACGTTCCTCATTGGTGAATACGTGGAAAATGAGTTGCGCGACAACCCAGTCTTCACTGTGGCCGATGGGCTGTTCTGGATGAATCAAAGCGTCGAGCGCAACTCAATCGTGCGCAAAATGCAGGTCATGAAGATGCGTGGACAGGCGACCGTGCCTGGGCTACACACCTTCCGTATTTCCGAGGATGGTGTCCATTGTTTCCCGCGGACCTTCGGCCTTACCACCAATGTAACCGGGCATATTAAGAGCTCACGGAGGCTCTCAATCGGTGTACCCAAGCTCGACAAACTCATGGGTGGCGGCATCCCCGAGGGCGATAGCATGCTCTTGGCGGGACCGTCAGGTGGTGGCAAAACGGTACTCGGAATTCAGTACATCGCCGAGGGTCTCAAGAACGGCGAACCGTGTATCGTGGCGATGTTCGAAGAACTCCCCAATGAATACCTTCAACGCTCAGCCTCGTTTGGCTTCAAGTTCGACAAGTTCGTCGAAGACGGATTGCTCAAACTCATATACCTAAGGCCGTTGGATTTATCGGTCGATGAGACGGTACACGAGATAGTTAACGCGGTCAAGGAGATCGGTTGCAAACGGCTGGTCATTGACTCGTTAGTGGGCTTCGAGATGGCGTTGGCGCCCGATTTCCGCACCGACTTCCGGGAGTCGCTTTACCGCATGATCGGTGCGCTAACTAGGCTCGGCGTCACGATTATCAGCACGGTCGAAGTCGAGGAGAACTTTACCTCGATGGGTCTGAGCAACTTCACGATTTCATTCCTCGCGGACGATATTCTGCGCCTGCGCTACGCTTCGATTAACGGGCAACTCCGCAAGGTCATGATGGTGGTCAAGATGCGTCGCAGCCAGCACAGCATCGACATGAGCAGCTACGAAGTCACCAGCAAAGGCCTCAAGATTGGCGAACCGATGCGAGGCTACCGGGCTCTCACTTCTGGCATCCCCGGTCCGTGGTCAATGGAGTCGGGGCAGAATGATCCCGTGGACCAGTAGTCACCCCAATTCAACAGGAGTTTCCCGTTCTGGTGCCAGCTCGCCCACAGTATTCTGGAACGCTTTAGCCTGCGCCCACGATTGCGAGAGACTATCTAGCCGCCTAGGGTAGGTTCCTGAGTTTGGAACCAAGTGAGCGCCGCAAGTACCTGATTGATCTCATAATCGGGCCAATAATCGTCGATTACGTAGAAATCCGAATACACCGACTGAACGGGTAAGAATCCGCTTAATCGTCGGCAGCCACCCCAGCGCACGACCATGTCGATCCGACTAACTTGGTTGGACGCCAAGCCATCAATGACTCGCTTTTGGCCTGATTCGAATGCGGTCTTTAGATCCCATTCCCATCCATAGTTCACGAGCATGTTCACTTTGAGGCCCTTTCCTTGCCGCTTCTCCACGAAGGGTTTCAACTCCGCCGGAAACATGGGCGACATTGAATCTCCAACGACATGCAGGGCGATGTCGTGCTTCATCGCTGCTTCAACAAACGCCACGCATGCACCGGCGAAGGCAATTCTCTGTTCCTTTGGCCGTTTGGTGTTGTCTTGCGTAAAACCGTACACGGAAACTTCTTCGATGCCAAGCTCTGAGCAGTCACGGAGCATCTTCAAGCCCTTATGCACACCTGCCATGTAGCCTGCCGCGACCGGAAGCCCCCGCTCTCTCGCCCAGCGACGATTGCCATCTGGGATTAGCCCAACGTGACGGGGCAACCTGGTAAACCGGGAACCTACTAATTCTGGCGATAAGGTACGTGTAGAAGCTTCCATATACGTTTGATTATTCCTCAGGACTCACGCCTATGAAAAGTTGGCCACGTCGATTCCTGAGGATAAGGAGTCACATCTTATCTTCAAGTGTTCATTATCGATTCACTTGGCATCTAGTCGGCTCTTCATTGTCCGTCGATTAATGTCCGCGAATTATTTGAACGCTTTCTCTCAATCTGATAACAGTCAATTCCGCACATGGCGGGCGGGATGTTCATCAAAGAAAGCCCCCTTGCTCATCGCACGGGTTTAAGTTCGGGATCCCTCAATAGTATCACCTTTCACCAAAGTTCAGCAAGTTCTCAGCCGTTGAAAGTCCAACAATGCCCCCGCCTATAACTAAGATGTCCGTTTCGACGACTTGAGTTAAGGCTGAATATGGCAGAGAAGGCGCAGTGTCCATCCACATCGACAACGGTTTGCCAGGAATCTTAGAATTGTTCATTGGTTGTCAGAGGCTCTTGAGGAAAGTTGTCATGTCACCACGCTGTCTTTTATCATTCAGGTAGAAGGGATGCGGTGCGGTTGGGCCACGCCTTGGATCTAGTAGAGTGTCTAAAGCTTGAAACCGAATCGTCGTGAAGAAATCTTTGCTTACCGGCTAGGTCGAGAAGTAACGGTAAGGCGTTTCCTCGAATTTCTCCGCCAGGGCTTGCGTCCACCACGATCATCTTGTCGTCAAAGGTTCCAGGAGAATTTTGAATAGGGCTAAGGGGTGGCTTCCGGATGGCGAGCACCTTGGGTGAATATCCAGGGAATATTTTCTTCATCGGAATGAGAATAGGAGGAACTGGCTTGCTCTTGTCCACGTTATGGCAAGCCGTGCAGTTTTGGACGAACATTGCGCGACCTCGAGAAGTTGCTCCAGGATCACCTTTAATTCCCTTAGGAGCAGATAGGTCCATGAGGTAGGCATTCATGTCAATGAGCTTCTGGTTATCAACCCTCACCCCTGCCGGAGTCCTGGCGTCTCCCACCTTGCCAATGCTCGACGTTTGAATGTAAGGGTATCCGGTCACTCCAGTTTCCGCTAGCACGAGCGCGTAATCATGGGCTAGTTTGTCACCGGCCGCTCCGGCAACGATGTTGAGAAACTTGCGCCCCCCTGACGATGTCAAATTTGTTTGATCGAACAGCAAGGTGTAGACCGCGTTGCTAAAATCATCCAACTTATCGTTCTGCCCCGAACTTCCATATGGTGCCGCAAGGTCCTGTCTAAATAAGGGTGGGATCTGCACCGAATTACCAAAGCCGTCTGGGGTGTCATCGAAAGTCCCAATCGGATAATACTTTGGGTTTGTCAAGTATGCGTCGACCTCCGCCTCACTTGAATGAATGGTCAGGCCCTTTGGTGCCCTTCCAATCGTTTTTCCTCCACCCAGGTCGTGCTGAAGAGTTGGATAAAGTGCTCGAGAATTTGCTCCGACCGCAAGGAGTGCTCCTACATTAAGAAAGTGAGGGGTCGGCCCGTCCACACGCTTACCAATAGTTCCTCCCTTGGTCATCCTGAACACTGAAGCGTCCGTGGTCCCATGGCACAACACACAAGAAACTCCAACCTTGTCGCCCCGCCTGGCATCCATAACTCCGTCATGATTGCTGTCACGGATAACAAGCCCAATCACGGCATTGGCATTCACTAACTTTATGGTTGTTGCAGGATCGTTGAGCGCAGGCGCATTCTCGAGAGAAAGATCTGTCTTTAGTTCTTGAAAAATCGTTTCTTTTAGATCGGCATCGAGTCGCTCCGAATCCACGCTCAATCCGAGTTTCAAAATCTGGACTGGGGTTATTTTGGCAGCTACCATTCCAGCCGGCATTCGAACCGCATCCGTCCAGAAGCCTTCATTTCCAAAAGTTTCAAATCGAAAAACCTCTTGGCCAGAACGTGCATTTCCCTTTGTTTGCTTCGGTGGTGCCTTGGTTTTAGGGCCGTTCGATTCCGAGGATGAACCAGATGCAAAAACTAAGCTGATCCATGGCAGAGCGCAAAGCAGGACCACCAGCAAGCGTTTTCTTGACCGGACTTTACGATCAGAATCAATGAGTAGTCGCATTTTTGTCGATGGGAGCATGAGCAAACTTGGGAGAAGTGAGGCCAAATTCACTTTTGATTTTGCAGTAAGGTTCATAGTGCAATTTTGCTGGCGACTTGGAACTTACGCAAGTCATGTATTTCGTGTCTCACAAAGGGCTGACAGATATCCCACCGAAAATTATTAATTGTAGTTTTCGCAATTTCTAAGCGAAATGGACAGACTATGAGCCCACATTTGCCCCTTTGCTCGTGTCAGTAAAAATCTGTACAGTATCTGGCTGTCGGAAGATTAGATGGCTTACTATTTCATGGCAGCAAGTTCATAATCCATACTCTGTTGCAGTCCGACATGCGAGCCATTTTCTTGCCATCGTAAACTCCGAGCAGAGCATCTGGGAAAAATGAGTCTATTTGAAATGCTGACCAAGAAGCGCAAGCCAATCCTTGAAAGATGCCGGCTCACGATGGTTGGAGCAATGGGCCTGCCTCCCACCCAGGCGCTTGACGAAGGTCTAAGCGTCATGTTCGATCAGCTCGTTCAGGTTGTCGGAAATTCCTTGGATGATGATTCATCAGAAACTCGTAATAAATTCGTATCCGAGACCATTATCGCAGGAACAAGCCGAAAACATGCCCAGGAATCGTACAGACATGGCTACACCGCTTCACAACTTGTTCGAGGTTATGGCAGTTTATGTCAAGGGATCACAGGATACGCTTTGGACAATAAAGAGCCAATATCGGCGGCTGAATTCGCTCAACTTAATCTATGTCTTGACGTGGCCATCGCACAATCGGTCACAGAGTTTCAGCGATTGTCATTCGGCTCTGTCGAAAAAAGTGAACAGCTCAAAATGGGTTTTTTGGTCCATGAACTCAGAAATAGTTTATCAAGTGCCATCCTTTCGCATGAATTAGTAAGAATGGGAATTGTCGCAAATAATGGAGCCACCAGCAACACAATTTCCAAGGCACTGGAACAGATGAGAGAATTGATCGACCGCGCGGTTGCCGAATTCCGAATGAGTCCAAGTCATAACCTTGAGGTAACGGTATTTAAGGTTGTTGACCTTCTGGGCGAGGTCGAGAGTTCGTTGAGCGCAGAGTCAAACAGGAAGAGCCTGAAGGTGCGAACTGAATCCGACCCGAATATAGAAATTGAAGCTGATCGACATCTAATGATTTCGACGGTGACAAATCTAGTGCAAAATGCCATTAAATTTACTGGGATAGGCGGAAACATTTGGATTCGGGCATATGCCGACGGAACTGATGCAGTTATCGAAGTCGAAGATCAATGCGGAGGCTTGCCTGAAGGAAAAACAGAAGAGCTGTTCGAGCCCTACGTTCAAGTAGGGACAGACCGGAAAGGAATGGGTCTTGGCCTAACGATTGTCAAGCGTGCTGCAGATTTAAATGGGTGTACCGTAAGCGTGCGAAATTTACCTGAGACAGGATGCGTGTTTAGTTTGCGAATGCCTGCCTTTGTGGGTGATCTACAATTGTGAGACAATTATCGAACTTTTCAGGACAGGCGAACCGAGACCTGTGAGATCATTAGCTGCACCAGCATCCAAAATTACACAATATGTAGGAGTCAACGCATCGTAAGGAGCGTTCCAACCTCTCCTCGCCCCTCCCTATTCACCCTAATTCTTCTGCACGAAAAGGTTACTACCTCCCTCCGAAATCTGTACACCATTCCGCTGACAGTGGAGAAGTGGACTTTCGTATATCTGCTCCGACCAGCGAAAATAAAAACATCGAAGCCCTCGGTGCGAGGATAAGGAACCGCTTCGAGACGATTTTAGGCTTCAACAAGAAGCAGAGACAACTCCTGTCCTCTTCCTTGAACTTCGCGGGACGCCATCGGCCGAACCGTCGTGGGAGCCGAATGATCGAGGGAAAAAAATGAATAAGCGATTTCTCACTGGCGTTCTCACAATCCTTGTGATGAGCGTCCTCTTTTTAGTCGGATGCGGCGGCAGTGGTGGCAATACTGCCGTACCCCTCACCGTCATCAGCACATTACCGGCGAGCGGGGAGCTCGCGGTATCCACCTCAACCCGAATAGTTGCCACGTTCAGTGAACCGTTAGACACGTCAACCGTTAATAGTTCCTCGTTCTATGTTCGGACGCCAAGCGGCAATATTCCGGGCACCGTATCTGCCACGGGAAACACGGCAACTTTTCAGCCAACAAGTCCATTACCCGCAAATACCGTGCTCACCGCAACCTTAAGTGGATTCCTGAAGTCGATCAGCGGACATCGACTAACCCGTAACTACGTTTGGGAGTTCAAAACTGGTTCCACGGCGGACACGATCCGACCAACCGTTACTTCGACCGATCCAGCAGACGGCGAGACAGGAGTCTCGATCACGAAGAAAATTTCGGCAATCTTCAGCGAACCGATGACCCCTTCGACTGTCAATACATCGACATTCACGGTTACCGGCCCCGGCGGACCGATCAGCGGAAGCGTAACGCTTCTCAACAATGTTGCGACCTTTACACCAGCATCTAACCTGGCGATGAAAGCGATCTACACTGCAAGAATCACCACCGGTGTTGCCGATCTTTCGGGCAACACTTTGGCCGCCGATAAGGTGTGGACATTCACAACCGGTGTCAACGCCGATACAACCCCGCCAACGGTCGTCTCAACCGATCCTGTGCAGGGCGCAACTGGCGTACCGACCAACAAGACCGTCTCCGCTACCTTTAGCGAAGCAATGGATGCCTCGACGATTAACGCGAATACATTCCAGCTGCGCTCACCAAATGGAACGCTGATCAATGCGACCATTAGTTACTCAAGCAAAATCGCAACGCTTAATCCGACCGCATTACTCACGGTGAACACGTTGTACACCGCGACCATCACGACCGGTGTGAAGGACTCTGCAGGCAACGCAATGGCGGCTCCTAAGATTTGGAGCTTCACAACCTCCGGGTCAGCAGATACAACGCCTCCGACAGTAATATCGACAAATCCGGCCGACCTGGCCACAAACGTCGCGCTCAATTCAAGCATCAATGCTACGTTCAGCGAAGCGATGCTGGCGAGTTCCTTGAATACGGCGACCTTCACGGTTGCTGGCGTTTCTGGAACCGTTATGTATGATACGGTCAACCACATTGCGACATTCAAACCGTCGGCTAATTTGGCACCTAATACGCAATACACGGCGACTATCTCAACCGGAGCGAAGGATTCAGCGGGCAACACCATGGTAAATCCAAAGATCTGGACCTTTACCACTGGCACCCAGACAACGCAAGGCAACATTAACCTCGGATCGGCTGGCACCTACGCGGTCTTAGCCGGATCAACGGTTACTAGCACCGGTCAGACGGTGGTCAATGGTGACCTCGGCGTAAGCCCAGGATCAGCCGTGACGGGATTCCCACCAGGAATCATCAATGGTGCCCTTCATGCCGGAGACGCGGCGGCGGCACAAGCCAAAACCGACCTTCTCGCCGCCCAGCTCGACGCGGCCGGACGATTGGGCGCGTTGACTTTGCCAGGCGACTTGTCGGGACTGACGTTTACGCCAGGTCTGTACAAGAACTCCACTTCGGTGATGCTCTCGGCTGGCAACGTGACGCTCGACGCCCTTGGCGACGTCAATGCCGTGTTCGTCTTCCAGATGGGCAGCACTCTGACCACCTCACCAGGAACTCAGGTAGTTCTCGCCGGTGGAGCAAAGGCGTCCAATGTCTATTGGTCGGTTGGAACCTCCGCGACACTGGGAGTCAGCTCGATATTCAAGGGAATCATCCTCGCGGATGCTTCGATTACCGTGAATACGGGCGCGGTTCATAGCGGAGTTCTCCTGACAAGAACCGGAGCGGTCACGCTCCAGGGCAATATCGTAACCCGCGGTCGAAAATAATCGATAAAAATAGCCCCATCTGATGATGGGGCTATTT
>JAYVXG010000704.1:0-3026 GCA_043785475.1 Armatimonadota bacterium | reverse complement strand
GGTCGATTACCTTCTCCAAAACCGCCATCGAAATAGGTTCCAATACAAAATTTGCGGAGGGAGTCAGAAACGTTCGAAATACGGCCTCATTGGCCCTGGACCCGAGGTTGCGGGTACCAACAATTGTTTCGACTAAAGTGAGTTCACTTGTGACGACAGTCACATTTCCCTTATCGAGGTGATCAAGCAATCCCGCCTTCAGATTGGCATATGCCGGAATACCCTCGAGGGCATAAATAATGGTGTTGGTGTCTAAGTAGACTCGCTTACCGGTGAGGCTAACTACCATGCTTCCCGCAACTCAGAAATCGCGTTGTCGATGGCGTCTTTGGAGCCATATCCTTTTTTGACCGCACCAAACATGGCACTGTAAAGGGGCTTCTTCCCCTTACCGAAGTGAACCTTTTGGGCCATTAGTCCGGCTTGAACCAACCGAACCAATGCGTCACTTTCGGAAAGATGTTGCGCTTTCGCGTACTCCTGCACTTGCGGTTCTAAATTGGGCGGAAGGTCAAAACTCATCGTCGTTCACTGGCAGTTCGCTATCCCTATTATACGCCCGTTGACTCTGGGAGTTACAAATTGCCACGACGTAGCTCCGAATAGAGCAATTCAACTTTATGAAAAACTGAAACAAAATATAGTAGACAGACGTCTATATAAATAGGACGTAAATTCTATGGGTTGGGCGAGATGGCCGAATGGGAAGGAGTATTACGAGCGGCGGCGATGCGAATATGGAACTATCGTTCGAACCTATGGCGGAACCGGAGAAGCCGGACGAGAATCCGAACGCCAAGATCGTGCAGAACGAGCACAACTAAAACGAATTCGCGCCGAAGCATGGGAGATGACCGACCTCATGTGCGACCACGAAGCGATCCTGAACCTTGTGATCCGCCAGACAATGAATGAGCGCGGCTACATCTGGCGTTCAGCCAAGTGGCGACTCGCCAAAAACCTAAAGCGACCTCCGGGCTCCAACCCTAAATTCCAAAGACGTGAAAAATACATGCCACAAATTGAACAAAAATCCGCCAAACGAAGGAGCAAAGAAAATCCAGTCTCGACCATCGACATCAGTGGGAAGTCCGTCGACGAGCTCAAGGATGCGCTCGCCGAGATTCAGGCGGCAATGCGGAGCCGATGCCTGGCGGCGTTTGGATATGACGAGGCGAAGACGGCGCGCTTGATCGACGAGTTTGCGGCAATGAGTCGTCGGCTGGAGAACAAGGACCTGACCGACTTGGAGCGGTTGGCAGCGGAGCAGATCATCACATGCTGGATTCAGACGACGGTATCTGGATATCGTTTGGAAGGGCTGAAGCCTGGGCAAGAGGGCGGGCGGATGGCGTCGTTTTTGGAGCATCGGCACAACATGGCGCACAACCGGTTGTTGCGGTCGATGGAATTACTTTCCCGCATGCAGGGGTTGAATCTTCCGGGCGGTGTTGAGCCTGATCGGAACTTGTTGATTACAATGAAGCGGGGGTCGGATGATTCGGATCGGGTGTTCAGCTCGAGGACGGGACCGGCCGTGCCGGGTTCGAAGTACGATACGGTCACCGTAGTTCATAAGGGCGAACGGTGGTTTCCAAAGGGTGCGGCTATGGGTGCGACGGATGAGGATTCGGATTGCGACGGTCGCTTGGAGAGGTCGGATGAGTGAGTTCTTACCAAGTTAGAGCCCCTCTCTGAGACGCTGCCCAAGCACGAAGGCCACCCACTGACATTGCCCATCGCACTTCGTCCTCAAAAACTAGCATCGAACTCTCGTGCAAGCGGGACGTTTTACCGATAAGATATACTGGTAGGGCCGCAAAGTGGACAGATGGCTGAGTGGACGAAAGCGCCCGCCTGCTAAGTGGGTAAGGGAGAGATCTCTTCTCGGGTTCGAATCCCGATCTGTCCGCCAGAAATTTATTGTGATTAAAAAGTGGTTGACAATAGCGACGATGCTTGGCTGCATCGTTGGAACGGCTTCAGCGCAAACGCTGGACGAGTATTTTGCGCTTCGCAAACAGAACAAGATCGTCAAGGCGTCGTCGATTAGTGACCTGGACAACTTGGTCGGCACCAAAATCTTTGAGATTCGGTGCATCGTCAAGGGAGTGATGCAGTTCGAGGATCGAACCAGCATTTATGTTGAGTACCCCGACAACCGCGGAGAGCAAGTCATCGATGCCAAGCTGGTTCCGAGCTGGATGCAAGGCGGCAGCGCGGACGTTCGCCTGCTCGTTAAGGCCACTCGGTCAGAGCCCCTAGCGGTTGTCCAAGTGGAGATGCTTGGCGCGGCACCAAACTTTGAAATTTCGAGGTACGAAAGTGCCAACGCACCAAAGCCGGTGGTCCCCAAGACTCGACGGACCACGAACACAACGTCGCGCGGCAAAATTGGCGGGCGAATGGTTGGCGACCCCAAAGTCATTTCGATTTATTCGAACTTCATCAAAAACCACAACAAGCATTTGACCAACGACAAGTCGTATGAGATCGCCGAAGCGGTGATTCGGTGGAGCCTCACTTACCAAATCGACGCGCGCTTGGTAGTCGCGGTATTGATTACCGAAAGCGACTTTAACCCGGGCTGTTTGTCGCACGCAGGGGCGATGGGGCTTGGCCAGTTGATGAACGAGAATTGTAAGGAGTACGGAATCAACAATCCGTACGATACGAACCAAAACCTTTACGGCACAGTTCGACAGCTCCGCGAGCATCTGGATCGATACCCTGGCGCGGATCGAAACCCACAAAAGCTTGCTCTTGCGTTGGCGGCGTACAATGCTGGCCCGGGAGCGGTGAAGAAGTACGGCGGAATTCCGCCTTACCGCGAAACTCAGGATTATATTAAGCGAATCTTTACTCGCTATCGCCAGTTGACCAGCGCCGACTGATTTAATCAGGGCGAGAACGAAAGACGGAGAACCGGACGAATTAGTCGCGGGGTTCTGGCTGAACGTCGAGTTTGCTCGCGTTCACTTGCTGGCTAACCCACGCCAGAGCGGCTTCCCTTTCCTTAAAGTAAA
>JAYVXG010000703.1:0-3033 GCA_043785475.1 Armatimonadota bacterium | reverse complement strand
CCTTCGCAGATGGGCCAGTCTTGCCCTGGGCGGTTCCCTGTTTCTTGGGAATGTAGACGGCAAAGCCTGAACCTGCTTCAGAATCGCAATGGAGCCGTACCATAAGCCTGGCTTTCACTTTATTTGCATGGGCCGCGCGATCTCGATTCTTGACGAATTGGTTCTCGTTGCCCTTTGTCATGACCACGGTGAGCCCTGCGTCTTGGAGTTCCTTCTTGAGAAGGATTGCGACTTTCCAGGCGGCGTGAATCTCGGTGATTTTCTTGCCGTGGGTTCCGCTCCCGACTTCGCTCGGGTGACCAGGGTCGATACAGACAGTTTGCGACAGACCGATAACCGGCGCAACCAAGGCTAGAACCAGGATCAAGGAACGGATTAATTTCATAGCACTGTTTCGTTGTTGCCGATCTAAACTGCTTACCGGTACTCATTTTTCAGCGAAACAGGTTTCGCAGCCTTAAAGCGATTGCAAGGCACTCGCACTCTAAAGGGTTTACACTTCGACCTTTTCTTCTTCTGCGGCCCCTTCAGCGTCAAACATATTTTGGCGCATTTTACTGATTTCACTTTGCATGCGAACCAGTTTCGAATAGATACCGTCTTCCATCGCAAGAAGTTCCTCGTGGGTGCCCATTTCGGCCACCCGACCGTCTTCCATGACAACCAAGCGGTCAGCATTTCGGAGGGTTGAGAGTCGGTGGGCGATGGCAAACACGGTTCGTCCATCGACCAAATTCTCAATGGCCTCCTGAATGAGCCTTTCGGTCTCGGTGTCTACGCTGGCAGTAGCTTCGTCGAGGATTAGGACCTTCGGGTTATGCAAAATTGCTCGGGCGATAGAGATGCGTTGGCGCTCTCCGCCGCTCAGTCTCTGTCCTCGCTCGCCAACGTAGGTGTCGTAGCCGTCGGGGAATTTGCAGATGAAGTCGTGAGCATTCGCCGCCTTGGCGGCCTCCATGACTTCCTTCATCGAGGCTTCAGGACGACCGTATGCAATGTTGTGCATCACAGAACCAGGGAATAAGTAGCTTTCCTGGAGCACGACGCCAACTTGACGCCGAAAGTCTTCAATTTTGATATCGCGCAGATCGACGCCGTCGAGTTCGATGTGGCCTTGGGTTGGATCATAGAACCTCAGGATCATGTTGATCAAGGTCGTCTTTCCCGAGCCGGAGTGACCGACGATTCCGATCATCTCCCCGGCTTTGACATCAAGGTCGACTCCGTGGAGGATCGTGCGCAACTTGTCATAGCCAAAGTGGACATCGACCAATTTAAGATTCCCTTTAACCTTGGGCATCGCGACTGAGTTCTCATTGTCTTTGATGTCGTCCGGCGTATCCATGATCTCAAACACGCGCTCGGCAGCGGTCAAGGCTCGAGTAGACCAATCGATGATTCTCTGCAAGGTCATGAGCGGGTCGTTTAATCTTTGAACATAAGCGATAAACGCAACCAGTTGCCCGACCGTCATGGTTCCGGCCAGCACTGCATTTCCGCCCACCGTCCACACCGTGATGACGCCGAGGAACATCGCAAAAAGCACGAACGGGAAGAACGTGGCCCAGCTCGATTCGGCGATGTAGCCGCTGTCGGCAAGATCGGTAATTCGCTTATTAAACTTCTTGACCTCTCGGTCCTCTCCGAAGAACGCCTTGACGACGCGGGTTCCTTGCAACGTGCCGTTCAGGGTAGCGCCCGTTCGCGACCATTGGTGCCAGAATCGGCTCCACACTCGGTTCATTCGCTTGCGGAACATGTGTACGGCCACCATGACAAACGGCAAAGGGATGATCGCCATGAGGCCGATTCTCCAGTTGATGCACATCATCGTGATGGGGATCGCGATGATGAGAATCCCTTGATTAAGAAGGACGGGAATTCCGTCGACTAAGACGTCATAGAGTGCACCAGTGTCGTTCGTCATTCGCGACATAAGCGAGCCCACGTTTCGTTTGTCGTAGAAGTTGAGCGATAGCGACTGGAGCTTACGGAAAAGGCTGTCGCGAATCTCGACTGCGACCTTGGCGCCCAAGTAGCCGACGTTTCGTCCACGGGCGATCTGAACTCCGAGGATCAAGATTCGCACTCCGATGTAGATTAAGATCAGCTTCGTAAACAATGCCGCATCCTTATGGCGCAAGGCATTATCGATCAGCAACATTTGAAGGAAAGGGGGTACGAGTTCGAGCGCCATTCCGCTCAAGCTGAGAAAGCTTCCCCAAATCAATCGACCACGATAATACTTTGTGTAACCAAAGAGGCGAAGCAAAGTTTTGCCCCGATGAACGCACGCTTCACAGACGTTGTTGTACTGCGGCAGTGGTCGTCCGCACTTGGGGCAGACACGGGTTTCAAGTTCGGCAGGAGGGGCAGGCTTTCCGACGACAAGAGCTTTGAGCTGTTTTTCCAGGCTCGCGAGGGGGAGGTTCTGGCGGTTAGTTGACCGAATAAGTTCAACCGAATGGCCTTCGAAGTCTGCTATGAGGGCGGTCGCGTCGACGAGATCTTCGAGGCGGGGATTGGAGAGTTCGGTGACGGTGAACTGTCCGAGAGCTTCTTCGCCGAGGGGCGTTAATTCCGTTTTGGTGGCGATTCCGTTGTCGATTGTGAGCGTGGTTCTGCCGAGCCGTCCCCTGGAATCTAGGTCCGACACGACAACGATACTATTAGGGTCAGGCTCACTCATTGGGGATGTCTTATTTTTACCCAATTTGGTGGACATTTGTCCCAATATTTCGTACTTTAGTGGCAAATTGACCTAATTTAGGAGCTTTGCCTTTGCCTTTTCGAATTTGTCGTCCGTTAATGCACCAGAATCTCTCAACTCGGCCAACGTCTCTAGTTCGGTTGCAATCGATTTTTTCGCTGATTGATGCTTCTCGCGATCATGCTGGGCTTCGAGCAAGGCAACAACATCGTTGGTTGAGCGCCCGTAGTCGCGCTGACTTTTTGCGGCCTGGATAAGGTTCTGTTTTGTTTCCGGGTCATTGGGATTTCTCTGAAATGCGACTTTCGCGTCATTGAAATCGC
>JAYVXG010000702.1:0-3037 GCA_043785475.1 Armatimonadota bacterium | reverse complement strand
ATGCCAGTTGGGTCGTCCTCAACCCGCGGACCAGCAGCGTCGGCGCCAATTTCGGCTACGTAGTGAGGCTTGCCCCAGCTTCCCTTCCTGGACTGCTGGTTCGCGATCTGGCTAATCACGTCGGGTGAGCCATAGTTGTGGGTCTGAGTGTAGTCCAATTCGCCGAGGTAATCGATATCTTTTATCCCCATTGCGTTGCCAAAACTCGTCGTGATCAGGTGATGATACAGATCGAGTTTTTGAAGTTGTTTGGCCATTCGCTGGTGCCACTCCTTGGTGAGTTCAATCGGCATATCCCGACTAATGTCGATTTCGTTCCAAAATTCCCATGCGAATACGGTTGGATCACCTGAGTATCGGGCGACGAGATAATGGAGCTTTTCAACGTAGAATCGGTCCATTTCGGGGCTTTGCCAGAACTCGGTAGGCGAATGGAGGATTCCGCCATTGGCGATGTTAAACGCCCCGTCTTCCCAATTAGGATAGCCATCCTTGTCCCTCAGCATATTGTACGAATCGATACAGAGCTTGACCTTCATATCGTACTTACGGGCGAGTTTAAGAACGTAATCGAGGCGCCACAGATTTTCGAGCGAGAACTGCCCGAGTCCTTTTCCGTCTTTGCTCAGGCCGGGCTGTTCAACGCCAAAAGTGGTCCAATGTGGGCTCAGCCAAACGCGAAAATAGTTACACCCTTGGGCGGCATATTTGGGGATCCATTTATCAAAATTGTAGGTGCCTTCGTTACCGCCCCAACACACGTTGGCTCCTAACGGGAAGAAGCTCTTCCCTTCGGACGTTTGAAAAAACCGTCGGTCTTTCTCGGACACAGAAGCAAAGCCAGACTTGGTGGCTGGCTTCACGGTGACTTCGCATTCATCGGTGACAGTTGAACCGCTCCTGTCTTTGACGATCGCGCCAACGCGATGTTTTCCGAGTTTGCGGAACGAGACTTTGGCTCGCCATCGACCCTTCCCCCGTTTAGTGACGACTTCCTTTTCGGCGGGAAGCGCCCTATCGCATTCGAAATCGAAATAGGCGGGGAGGGTGAATGATTTGCCGTCCGGCTCTTGAATCTTCACTTGGACGGAGATGTCATTGGGGTCAAACGGGTTGTCAAACGTTGCCGCGAGGTCGATTTCAAAATCCGTTGGGTCGTACTGGTTGACATCGGTTTGGATCGGACGGATCGTCCGCGCAAAGAGCGCCTCACGGCTTTGATAGGGGGTGATGATGGGCGACGCTATCGAACACAAGAAACCAAGGAGGCCGAGAAAAACCATTACTCCCTTCACTATATGAACTTTTAGGTTGTGGGTGCAAGCTTTCTTGGCCTCAAATCATGGGAAGTTGCGAAGGATGAGGTCGCAAACCAGCTGGCAAGCCACTACGTTGGTGGGACAAAACTCTAGTTAGGGGTGGCCTGATTAACTTCCCATCTGCGCAGACGCAAGGTAAAGCCGATCAAGTACAAGCGACCCAAGTCGTGGCGAGCCACTTTGTGGGCGGGGCTACTTCGTGACGAGTCACGCTGTGACCTGGGTTCAACCTTTTGTGGCCTGCTTACCCGACAATCTACGAAGTTGAGAGGATAAGCAGGAAAGACTTTCAACTAGCCAAGGCTTCTGAGGTAAAAACCAAACTAGGGACCGACGATTCACTAGCGTGAGGAGGGTAATAAACACCGACCGGGTGTGGCCTGTTTAACCGCCCATCTGCGAAGCTGCAAGGTTAAGCAGGGACAAAGTTACGAGCACCAAAAGCAAACCGTCTGAGGTAAAAACCTGAAGGTGAGCCCTCCAGGAAAAATCAAGCGCAGGTTCCGCAATACGCCTGGACACTCTCACTACTACACAACCTCAACTGACTGCAGAAAGCCTTTCCTCAAAGATGACCGCGTCTGCCAGGCACTCGCTGACCGCATCAACAAAACTGCAGAAAAGCATAACTTCGTCATCCTTGCCTATGTGTTCATGCCTGACCTCATTCACCTCCTCATCCATCCGCTCGACGAGATTTACTCGATGGAAGTCATCGTCGAAGCCATCAAACAAGGACGGTCTAAAAGAGCCAAGAACCAAGGATGGATCGAAACCGATTTGGGGGAATGCGGAGGCGGCCATGACTCAAACATCTTCAGCACCAAGCCTCGAAGTGACTGCATCGCGTACATTCATCAAAACCCAGTTCGCAAGGACATGGTCGAGGCTTCGGGGGAATATCGATGGTCTTCGGCGAACTGGCATGTTCAAGGAGCTGAGGGAGACATCAAATGTCAATACTTTTCAACGCCTGAGTTTGGCAGACTGCTGTAGAATACAATCGAACGGTGATTGATGTCTTTTCCTGCATATCCTCGCAACTTCTTAGATTGTCTGGTAAGCAGGCCCCAACCAGTTATGCGAAATTTGAAGTTAACCCCGCCCACAACGTGGCTCGCCCAGTTCAGCAAGCACTATGAAAAAACTAATCAGCATAACGCCTGTAGTTCTAATTCTCGTTATTTCTTGCGGTAAGGCTTCACGCTCACTCAGCGTGGCAAAAATGCAACCTCTCGTAAAAGTAGGCATGCCAAAAGAGGAAGTGATCAAAGCGATCGGGAAACCGGATAGGAATACACTAGAAGAGTCCGAATCCCGAGCGCGGGCCAATCCGGGCAGCTTTGTCTTCTTTTACAGCGATGGATCCAATGAATTAGGTGTGTCCTTTAAAAATGGTGCGGTTTACCATATAGATATGATTGACTTAAGTCTGCCCGTGAAGTAGGACTCTACGAGTACTACGTGAGCGACAAGTCACGTTATAAGCAGGTTAGCCTGGTGTGGCACAGATAACGACCCCTGCTTGTCCGCCGTAGCGAGGCACGAGTGAAGGAGGGCGAAGCTGAGAGTTACCTGTGTTAATTCATGAGGGTAAAACTCATTACGTGAGCGTCGAATCACTTGTGTGAGTTAGGTAATTTTCCGGGTGGCACTAGAGACGCGAAGCGGCCAGGGGACCGCTACGCAGATGAGACTTGCCAGTGAGAATGATGCAA
>JAYVXG010000701.1:0-3042 GCA_043785475.1 Armatimonadota bacterium | reverse complement strand
GCTCTGATAGTTATTTTGCAAAGGCCCTCGACTATTCCAACAAAGCTGTCGCAGCCGTCCCGACTGCCACTCGTTACTTAATTGGACGTGCCAACATTTTATTGGCGCTGAAAAGGGACGCGGATGCGAAGAAAGACATCGCTCAAGCAAAGAAATTGTCCCCTAACGATCCGCGAGTAAAAATGCTTGCAAAACTTGTGGGCATTTAGAAAGTCGGTGGAATAGTCCCTGGTGGTGGAGTGGTCTGTGCTGGCGCGGCAATTTTGCCTATTGCATCCATCCGTTCCTTGATCTTGTCCGGCAGCTGAGCCTTTGAGTAAGTCTTTGAATCGTCGACCCAGACATCATACAAGCTGGTGAAGTAACTTGCTCGCTTTCCAAATTGGAAGAACAGCATATAGGTTGTCTGCTTCGCAAGCTTGTACTGATCAAACGATCTTTTCATGTTCTTCATGCCCGGAATTTGGGAAAACGTGTCGTTGTTCATCATTCCGAGCATTTCTGGCACGGTAATCATCTTGTTACCTGTCGCGTTGTCAATCGCCATGAGTCCTTCAATTGGCATGGATTTGAGCGTAATGCTTCCCACCACCGGAATTCCATCGGGCAAAAGAACGGTTCGTTCGGAGTCCATTGTTATATCTCCCATTCCGAACGCCGCCATCATGGGTCCCGCCATCGCTAGTCCGATACTCATCATTCCGCCCATGTTATCACCAGACTCGTCAATGCTGGACATCATCTGGGCAGTCATGCCTTCACCAGCTTTAAATGGTGGCAGAGCTCCATTAAAAACCATTCGGCTGATGATCGAAGTCTGGGCAGGGGTCAGGGCAGCGAGTGGCACTGGTTTTTTCGAAGACAGTGATTGCCGTTGATAATCGGTGAGCGTTGCGTACAATTTGAGTGAGTCAAATCCAATGCTAGTAAGGGCAGTCGCGGAACCAAGATCAGAGGTCCTGAACACCGAAGTCACGATCGGCAGTCCCAAAATTTCGGAGCCTCTCGCGGAGTCTTGAGCGGTGGCAAACCGCGAGCAGTCGTCTAGGTTGACGTATCCCTTCGTGCTTCGCGCCTTGATGAGAGCGGTCAAAGCGTCCCGCTTGCAAAATGCGGATCGAAATTCGAGCGGCGAGGAAGCTTGGACTATGGTCCAAGTCCCATCATTGGTAATTTTTTCGGTAATCGTTCGGTCAATGGCATCGAGAACACCCTCAATCGTTGCGTCCTCTTTTGTCAATTGGGTGCAAAGGGTTGAAATGACATCATCGGACGGCATGGCAATAATGTTCTTTCCACCTTTTGCCTGATGGTCCAGGAGGGGACCAAGAAGATAGGCCAATGGTTCGTTCTTACTCGGATCCCCCATCAGCGCTCGGATTTCTGCAGAAATTGCCTTTGCCGGTCCTTCATTCGTACCTGTGGGGCCATCTGGGCTCATGAACATAGAAAGTGCGCTTAATCCTCCCGACTGAGCACTGGTGAGCAAGCTCATGAAGGGATCGATCTTCTTTCCTTCCTCGAGCGCCTGAGCGTAGTCTTTGGCAGGTCCCCCTTTTACTAAACTCGTTTCACCTTTAACAATCGGCCTCGAACTTTCGGGATTGACGATTGGAAGTTGAACGTTTCGCTTGTAAACGCCAACGCCGTCGCTCGTGTAGGCGGAGATTTCGACGCTTAACGTTGACCTCTGGGTAATTTGAAAAACGGTCTGAATGGTATTAATTTGGTTGACCAGTTCGGGCTTCTTCAGTCCCTGTCCCCCACCAAACATCATGCCGATGTCAAAGCCTTCTTGATCTGGCTTCTTGGGCTTAACACTTTTTTCGGCTGCTGCTAATTTCTTTAGGTAGGCCAGAACAGCATTGATTGATTTACCAGACATCGGAACTTGCATTGCTGTTGGCGTGCTGCTTAAAACTACCCGGCGCCCCTCTACAATCGAACTTAGGTCCTTCGATCCGATGATCCGGAGGAGTTCAAGGGTTCCTTCGTCAGCCTGAAACATTTGCCCAAAGATTTCGGCCATGAACTTCGTTGCATTCTTGGGATCCTTTTCGAACTTCTTCATCTCCGCTTCCATCTCGGCCCCTGTCCGCTTTTTGGGAGCAGGTTGATTGATCGTTGCTTCGATTGCTGCAATGAGCTTGGGATCTCCGGCCTTCTGCTGTTGAGCTTTTAGAGATTGAGGTGAGGACAGGTACAAACTGTTGTCCTTTTTCTCCCATTCGGCTCCCGCCGCGGTGGCAATTCTTTCGAGCAACTCCTTGACGGAGACATCTTTGACATTGATGTAAATTGGGTACGCTTTGACATCGCCGAAAGCGGCCATAGGCATGTGGGTTTCTGCGGAAATGCGCTCGATTACCTTGCCAAGTGGCTCGAAATTACTTTTGAAATTTAAGGTGGGCTGCTGAAAACCCATCACAGAAGCGAGTGCAATTGATAGCATTTGTTCCTTAGTTATACGCGTTTTGCCGATTCAGGCTTCAGTTATTCGGTACTTTGAAGACCTATGTTGCAATTAATTGTAGAAAATCCCGACAGGCTTGATAAGTTTCTTGCAGCTCAGTTCCCCGATCATTCGCGATCAAAGATCGTAAAACACATTGACGAGGGACACGTTTTGGTGAACGAAACGAAAGAAAAGCCGTCATTCAAACTCAAGGCGGGAGACAAGATTGATTTCGAAGAAATCGCCGATACGGCTCCACACGATCTTACTCCTCACGCGATGGATATCGAAATCGTGTATGAGGATGACGACCTGCTGATTGTCAACAAACCAAGAGGTCTTGCATCGCACCCCGCGATCTCGCTTAAGGAGCCATCGTTGGTCAACGTCCTTCTAGCCCGTGGCGGAGAGCTCAGCACGATGGGTGGAGACTTCCGACCAGGAATTGTTCACCGGCTCGACAAAGAAACGACGGGACTCATGGTGGTTGCAAAGAACGACTTTGCTCACGCTGGTCTCGCGGCCATGATCGAGAAGAAGGAAGCGCAACGACGGTACTTTGCGGTGGTAGCCGGAGAAGTCGAGAG
>JAYVXG010000700.1:0-9889 GCA_043785475.1 Armatimonadota bacterium | reverse complement strand
TCAAAACTTCCTCGCCAAGAAAAAAGCGTTGTTTCGAAGTGCCTCAACAAATTTCCGTACAAGGTCGGAGTTTCAACCTCAAAAACCGTGAACATCCTCGTGTCAAAAAGGCAATCCTGGGATCGAAGAGGTCGAAAAGCCATAGGGTGGGATGTTTTCCTCTCTAATGGCCCAAGCGGACACGAAACCGGAATTCGTCGTTATCAGGCGATTGCCGGTGAATTTATTGAATGCGGCAAAATAGATCGATTACCCGAGCCTTACAAACCATAGAAACGCTCAAACCACTTGTCGCCAGCCTCTCGCCTCTCACTCACCAAAACTAAGCTCATTGCGAAATGATTTTTATATTGGAATTAATGAAATGAAGAATTTACATTACGACAAAGTCGGCATTATTGCCACACTATTTTGCATTCCCGCACTAAGCCTTGTCCATGATTCAGCATTTAGTAATGCTAGAAACTCTGTCGCTAGAAACACCGTTTTTGTAACTGCGCTGCAAGCAAAGACGATTGGCACAATCGCCAGCCATTTAAAACAAGACACACAACGTGAATTGATCATCACAAAGGACGACCACTACCAATTCATTGCTGTATGTATGACTAACCCCGGGATCGGGATGGGCCATCCCTCAATACCAGTTTTCATTAATAAAGACGGGAGAATACAAGGTGAAAATGACAAGACATACACGTATGATGAATTTGTGAAACACATCCAAGAGCTAAACAAAGGAAAGGGCGGCGGGCCGTCCAAAGATGGTTTGTAACCATTGTGTCGGATGAACCACAGCGTGTTCCAAGGATCTCTGGTGAATTGCATCCTCACCCTCGAAGGGTATCCTTTGTTTTCCCATGATTCGCTCCATTTCCCTCGCTCAGGTTCGTTATATTGGCGGTTTTTGGGGCAAGTACCTCGATGAATTTTCCGACAAGGGCATTCTTAGCCAATGGGAGCAGATCGTCAAAACCGGACGACTCGAGAACTTTTACCGAGTCGCCCGAGGCGAAACCGGAACCCACGAAGGGCTGCGATTCAACGATAGCGACCTGTACAAGTGGCTCGAGGGCGCGATCTATATCCAAAAGCTCAGACCCAATCCAAAGATTAAAGAAGTGATCGAGATTGCCATCAAGGCCATCGAAGGAGCCCAAGCGTCGGACGGATACCTCTTCACTCTGGTCCAAGTGAATTTGCCGCAATGGAAGTGGCGAAACCTGTGCAACATGCACGAAATGTACTGCTTGGGGCACTTGTTCGAAGCTGCGGTCGCCCTGTACGAAAACTTTGCCGACGACCGCCTCATCGCAGTCTCCAAGAAAGCCGTGTCTTGCATCCAGGCGTTGTACGGACCCGAAAAGAAGGTCGGTTTTTGTGGTCATCCCGAGATTGAGATCGGTCTGTACCGTCTGACAGAAGTTACTGGTGACCTTCAATATGCCGAGCTTGCGGATTGGATGATCGATGTTCGTGGGCAAAGGCCCTCACCATTTGAACCTGAATTTGCCGATCCAGAGTCAGAGACCCTCTTCCGGGGCGCAAACGCCCTCAGTGTTAAAGATGGAGTCTATGTCGGAGCTTATTCTCAGGACGACAAACCAATTCGTGAGCAGACCCAGATTGTTGGGCACTCGGTCCGCGCGGCCTATCTTTACGCCGCTGCAGCTACTAGTGCATCTCGACGCAAAGACACAGGACTCCAGAATGCGATCCAGACAATTTGGGAAAATCTGACCGAAAAGCGAATGTACATCACAGGTGGAATTGGAAGCACGGGCGAGAACGAGGGATTTTCGGACGACTACGACCTGCCAAACCTTGACGCTTATGCAGAAACCTGCGCTGGTATTGCGCTGGCGATGTGGGGACGTCGAATGTTCGAGGGAACGGGAAATGCGGAATATCTTGATCCGCTTGAGCGTGTCACCCTTAACGGCGTTTTAAGCGGCTTGTCTCAAGATACGGCGCTCTACTACTATGACAACCCCCTTGAGAGCAGAGGTGGGCATGAGAGAGCACCTTGGTTCGTTTGTGCCTGCTGTCCTCCCAACGTTGCCCGATTTGTCGGAAGCATCGTCCAATACGCCCTGTGGGAGTCGGAGGATACGATTTACCTGGGAATGCCCATCGCGGGATCGTTCGAGCTTGCGGACGGACTCATTCTCACGATTTCGACGAACTACCCGATTGACGGGAAGGTTTCGCTTTCATTCTCCGGGAAATCGGTGACGAAGAAATTAGCGATCCGCATTCCAGGGTGGAGCGACGAAATCAACGTTGACTTCCCCGCTTCACCTCAGGGCGCTGAATACGAAAACGGTTTTATGGTCTTCGACCACAACTGGAGCAACGGGACGGTACTGGAACTTGATTTCGAAATGAGTGTGAAACTTCATCAGTCTCATCCGCTAGTGATCGACAATGTCGGTCGCTTGGCGGTCTCGTATGGACCGTCGATCTATTGTGGTGAGGAATTAAAGTTGGGTTTGGCTCCTCAGTTGGCAATTGTTGACCTGGGGGAAGAGATTCGAGTATCAAGCAAGAGTGGTTTGGATGGCTCGCCGATCCTGCTTGCCTCGGTCTTGCGTGAAAAGACGTCGCCTGAGGATGCGCTCTACGAAGAGTTCTCGGATGGAGACAAGCTTCAGTCAGACTTGAGTCTAATTCCTTACCGGACTTGGAACGCGAAAGGTAAGAGTTTTATGCAAGTGTGGCTACGCCACAACTAGGCGCCTTTGCCGCCCATCAAACCCGGTGTGAATTTCCGAATGGGCATGTGGGTGAGATCAGCAATTTTGATGAGCAGAACACCAATACCGTCGCCAAATTCGAAGGTTGTGAGCGGGCCGTTGTTACCGACGACAATCGGGCCAACTGGCATAACAAACCCGTCTTTTACAAGTCGAGTGTAAGCCGCCTGATCGAAATCCTTTCGGAAGTTCGCAGGCTTAAATGCGACCGGTGAGGCTGAACGCTTGAACATTGGCTCGACTTTCGAGACGATCTGTTTGAATGCAGCCAAAACTTCGTTCTTGGTGACCGGGTTCTTATCGGACGGCACGACTATGGGGTTCGGCCCCTTGATTTTTAAACTGGTGCCGAGGGTTTTCCATACTCTTTCAAAGACTGCTTTGGCTTCAGCGTGGGTCACCGGAGACGTGCTGCTCTTCACACTTTTGGGTTCCTTCATCTTAACTCGATCTCCTTTTTTTTCTTGTGCGAAGGCGGTGGGCATAAGCAAGATAGGGACGACAAACAGAAGGACTTTCATAGTTCGGTGAGGGCTCCGCTGGATTTAATTCGGTCAAGATTTTCGAGGGCTTGTCCCGTGCCGATCGCAACGCACGTCAGTGCGTTATCGGCCACTCGGACATTAATTTGAGTGACGTCTTGAAGGTACCGATCGAGGCCTCGAAGGAGGGCACCGCCACCGGTTAGAGTGATTCCCCGTTCGATGACATCGCTCGCAAGTTCTGGAGGAGTTTCTTCAAGAACGTGGCAAAGCTTTTCCGCAATCTGACGAATCGGCTCGTTGAGAGCTTCTCTCACTTCAACGCTACTGATTTCAATTGTTTTGGGTAGACCGTGAATCATGTCACGACCCCGAACTTCCATCTTGGCTTCTTGGGTCGCTGGGTAAGCGGACCCAAGTCCGATTTTGACTTCCTCGGCGGTCATGTCGCCGATCATGAGGTTGTAGGCGTTTCGGACGTGCTTTTGAATCGCTTCGTCCATCTTATTCCCGGCGACCCGGATGCTTTGAGAAATGACAATCCCACCGAGCGAAAGGACTGCGATGTCGGTCGTTCCGCCGCCAATATCGACGACCATATTGCCTCCGGCAGATTCAATGGGAAGCCCAGCGCCTATCGCAGCGACGTACGGCTCTTCGATGGTATAAGCAATCCCAGCCCCGGCTTCTTTGGCGGCCTTGATAACAGCTCTTCGCTCGACATTGGTGACTCCAGCGGGCACACAAATGAGGGTCGTTGGGGCGAATTTAAAGGGAAGCTTTGAGCCACACGTCAGGTGAATGATGTGTTTAAGCATCAATAGTGTTGTGGTGTAATCGGCAATCACACCATCTTTCATCGGCCTTATTGCAACGATGTTTGACGGAGTTCGACCGATCATTTCTCGGGCGGCATTACCCACAGCCAAAACCTTGCCCGTCGACTTGTTGACGGCAACGACGGTAGGTTCAGTTAAAACGATTCCTTTCCCGCTTCGGTAAACAATTAGGTTTGCTGTGCCAAGGTCAATGGCAATTCGCGGGACGAATCTCAATATGACTCTAGAGTACCTTCTGCCCCTCTGCTTCGAGCACACGAGAAATGTCGGCACCCAGGGATTTCAGAGAGTTCTCAATACTTTCGTAACCTCGGTCTATGAAGTGAATATTCTTTACGATGGTCTCGCCCTTAGCAACTAAGCCAGCCAAACAGAGGGCTGCTCCCGCTCGTAAATCTGAAGAGTAGACGGTGGCTCCTCGAAGTTCGGACACCCCTTGAATTGTTGCGCTGTGCCCATCTTGGCGAATTTTTGCTCCCATGCGATTGAGTTCAGAAATGTGCCCGGTCCTGCTTTCGTAAATCGTTTCTGTCACGGTTGACAATCCATTGGCTACACATAGGGTCGCCGCCATCGGTTGTTGCATGTCCGTGGGAAAGCCTGGATGGGGCATCGTGGTGATGTTTACGGCTTCGAGCCGACTTGGCGCACCAACTCGTACCCAGTCGCCACCTTGTTCGATCATAGCCCCCGCTTCGCGAAGTTTGTTCACCACTGCGGTTTGGTCTTCGGGAAGGATATTGGTAACGGTGACATCACCCCCGGTTATTGCTCCGGCAAGGAGAAACGTTCCGGCCTGGATTCGATCGGCAGGGATATTAAATTCGCCTCCGCCCAAGCTTTGTTTGCCTTGAATCGTAATACTTGAGGTTCCTGCTCCTTCGACTTTAGCTCCAATTCGATTAAGGAAGTCTCCGAGAGCGACGATCTCAGGCTCCATAGCCGCATTCGTGATCGTCGTTGTGCCATGTGCAAGTGCAGCGGTGCTCATAACGTGCTGAGTCGCACCCGCGCTAGGCTTGTCCAGATAAACTTCCGTTCCCATCAATTTCTGAGCATTGGCCCGGTAAACCCCGCCGTCAAGCTCGATCTGGGCGCCGAGTGCGTGGAGCCCTTTTAGATGGAGATCCACGGGTCTCGCACCAATCATACAACCACCGGGAGCTGGCATTTTCAGCCGTCCAATTCGGGCAAGGAGGGGACCAACCATGTAGAAGGAAGTCCGAATCGATCGAACCATTTCTTCGTCCGCTTCTCCCGCCCTTAGATTGGAGCAGTCGACATGAAGGCTGGTGCCAGCCCATCGGATCTTTGCTCCAAAGACTTCGAGCAGTTGGGCTTTGATTTCGGTGTCGCTGATCTTTGGAACATTGTGAAGAACGACGGGTTCTTCGGCGAGCACGACCGCGGAGAGAATCGCCAGTGCGATATTTTTGCTCCCGGAAACTTCGATTTCCCCCGAAAGTTTTTGGCCGCCTCGAATAACTAAAGAATTCATCGTCAATACTCCCTTTTCAGCTCCATAACCGATTCCTCTGGAGAAAGAAATAGAATACCTTTTGGTTTCTCAGTATTTTCGATGTTGATGCTAGGCAACCGATATTGCCTGCACTTCTGGAAAATACGGAAGAAAATCCCGCCACTCATCTCGGCTTTGCGCCTTAAGATAAATCGGGAGTGAAAGGTACGGAATAAAGCTTGGCCGTCGTGGTTTTCGCTTCAGCATCATATTGGCTTGCTGAGGAGTCTTATCAGCTTTCTTAAGGTTACAGCGTCGGCAACATGCCACCAAATTATCCCAAGTATGTGGGCCACCAACCCAACGGGGCACAACATGGTCAATGGTCATATCTTTCGTTTTCAGGTTGCAATATTGGCAGGTGTAATTGTCTCTTGCCAAGATCGCATGACGGGAGAGTCGCAGCTGTGGGAGGGGCCGTTTGACCTGATATTTCATTCTCAATACTGCCGGTGAATCCAATTCGCCACCCGCCGATATGATCGGTTCGTCCCGTTGAACTATGATATCCGCCTTGCCAAGAATCATCAATGAAACGGCTCGCCGAGCGTTGCACACATTGAGTGGCTCATAATTGCTGTTTAATACTAATACATCTTGAATTGCCATGATCACGTCCTCTTTTGTTGCGGGAAACGTGAGCTGAAAATGCAAAAAAGGCCCGGACGCGCACGTGTCCGAGCCCTCCAAACTTTGGAGCTTGCTGAAGACGACTAATCGTATCCAGCCACATTTGCGGCGGAACTGTCCTCAATGCCATCTTTGGCCTCATCACCAAATCTGAAGTAGCACTCATTTCCTTATTTTATTTGACGAAGGAATGACGGGTTAAGGCGCAAAACTTTTACGAGTTTTTACAAACCTCGAAAAGGCTCCGCGACGTTTCATGGAGCCGAATCCTCTCCAGCGTGGCTGGAAGAGAATTTTCCAGACGCTGAAAAATTGTTTGGGCGATCATTTCAGATGTGGTTGCCGTTCCTTCGAATTCCGGAATATCGCAGTTGAAATTCTTGTGATCGTACCGATCTACCACCTCTCGATTGACCGCCTCATCAACAGCATTTATCGAACAGATCATTCCAGTAGTTTCGTCAAGCTTGCCGCTAACGGTGACTTCGAGAAGGTAGTTATGGCCATGACCAGCCACGTTATTACACTTGCCAAATAGCTCGATATTTTTTTCATCTGAGAGCGAAGGTACGTGCAGTCGGTGCGCTGCGGCAAATTCGTAGGTGCGAGTAATTGTCGTCTTCATTCCGTCGTATTCTCCGTAAAAGCTGGGAAATTCTTCAAGTTTTATGTTCGTGAGGGTCGCTTCAGTCGGCATTTTTGAATCATTAATTTCGTTCCAAATGTAGACCAGAAGGTTTTCAATGGAAGGGGTTTTTCGCTCGAAATAAGGGATTTCGTCGTTGATGCTTTTCTGGGCAAATTGAGGCAACAGTCGATTCTTCAGCACTGCATCAACATCCTTGATGTTGACGATCATGCAGGTTTCAGCATTTACGTCGCCAGTCACGGTGACTTCCAACACGTAATTGTGCCCGTGATTGTATTTGGAACCCCAAGTATCGAAAAGCTTTCGGTTTTCTGGTTCTGAGAGGTGGTTAAACCAGAACCGATGACCGCTACTAAACAATATTTTTCGAGTCATTGATTGCTTCATTATTCACTCTCTGACAATGGTACACCCAGTGATTGCGGGGGTCGGGTTCCCTTTCCTACGAAAACCAGAATCAAAAGTGTCGCAACATAAGGCAATGCTAAGAGGAGGGATCGTGGAATTTGGCTTCCGCTCATTTGAAGCTCGAATTGTAGCACTTCGAAAAGGCCGAGCATACAGGCGGAAAAGAAGATACCGATTGGGCGCCAGCGGGCAAAGGTTACGAGTGCGATCGCAAGAAATCCTCGTCCAGAAATCATCTCGGTAGCAAAAGATTGAGCGATGCCGAGAGAAAAGTAGGCTCCTCCAATTCCGCCCATCGCTCCGCCGATCAGAAGAGCCTGGTATCGAAGCCTCGCTGGGCGGAATCCGGCCGCAACTACGGCATCGGGATACTCGCCTGCCGCCCTCAATTTGAGCCCAAATGGAGTTCGGTAAAGTAGATATCCGATGGCAACGGTGCTGACTAGGAGGAGGAGGAGAATAATGTCTACTGATCCAACAAGCTTTGGAATTGCGGGAAGACTGATGAGTTTTCCGGTTGCTCCCTGCTTCTCGAAAAGGGTCCCGCAGACTCCTAGTGATAAGAGATTGATCGCGGTGCCAACAACAATTTGATCAAGGGCGAATTTTATGGTTAGCATTCCGAAAAAGAGAGCGGTTAAGATTCCGGAAACTAGGCCCGCGAGCATTCCAAACCAAGGATTTCCGGTTGACGACGAAACGATTGTTGCGGAAAAGGCCGATCCAAGCAAGAGGCCCTCCAGACCAATATTGATGATGCCGGAGCGCTGAACTGCGGACTCTCCAACCGCCCCAAAAGCAGTGGTGGCAGAGTATTTGAGAATTTGGAGAATCGAAATCATCCCAGATTCTCCTTCGTCAGTCGCTTGTCGTTGATGGCCCTAAAGATCAGCAATCCAATGACGGTCGACGCCTGAATGACGTAGACAAAATAGCTTCCGATGCCGCCATAACGAGAAAGGTTGCTGGTTGCGGCGAAGAGACCACCAAAGAATATCGCGGATGGAATTATTGCAAATGGGTTCAGCGCGCCAACAAGGGCCACGGGGATTCCGAGAAAACCATATTGTTGTGAGAAGGAACTCGCCAGTTGGCCGTTAATCCCCAGGTATTGGATTCCACCCGCGAGGCCACAAACCGCGCCACTGAGAAGCATCGCCTTAACTTTGACTTCCGCCGTATCGACACGGTTAGCCCGAGCAAAGCGCGGATTTGCGCCAACTATTCGGGAAACATAGCCAGGTTTTGTCCGGAAAAGCCAATACCCGACACCCAGTGCAACCAAAAGGGCAATGAAGATTCCTAAATGGAGATCGCTCTGTCGAGAAAACCGAGGAAGCATCAGCGATTCTGGAAGCTGATCGGTTATTGGGGCAGTTTGGCCAGATTTTCGGAGAGGACCTTCTACAAAGAACATCAAAAGCTTATCGCCAATAAAGTTCAGCAAAATTGTACTAATAACGAGGTCCACGCCTCGTTTGAGGTTCAGAAATGCAGCAATCCCCGACCACATTGCACCTCCTGTGGACGCGCCGACGAGCATGATAAGGCAGCCCAGAAAACCAAGGTGAGTTTTGTCGATGAATTTTCCGATAGTGGCGGCAAGCAAAGCACCAACGAGGAGTTGACCTTCTCCTCCAATATTGAAGGCCCCGGCTCGCCACGCAATGGTGATTCCGATTGCCGTCAGTAATACAGGAGTCGCTCGTACAAGCGACTGAGAGACCGCGACTTTGTCGCCGAACGCTCCTTCAAAAAGCAGTTTTGCCCCTTCTCCGATCGGTACTCCGAAAATCAGGAAGCTCAGCAGGATGACCGCAACGATAAAGAGAGCGGTAATAAGAAATTGCTTCAAGAAGCGAGCGCCTCCTTTTCGTCGGCGAACAATTTGCCTCGTGACATAAACCACTGCTGGCTCGTGATTTCAAAAAGTTCTTCGCGGTCGGTGGTTATCACAATAACGTACGCTCCCATTTCGCCGGCCTTGAGGAGTTTCTGATGAACGAACTTGGCAGCCTTTACATCAAGGCCGCGGGTTGGATTGTGGACCACGAGAATGCCCGGACGCTGATCGAGGACCCTTGCCAGTATGACCTTTTGTTGGTTGCCGCCAGAGAGTTGCTTGGCTAAATCGTTTCGCGACTTGGCCTTAATC
Organism: Armatimonadota bacterium; assembly: GCA_043785475.1. Taxonomy (GTDB): domain Bacteria; phylum Armatimonadota; class Fimbriimonadia; order Fimbriimonadales; family Fimbriimonadaceae; genus Fimbriimonas. Next base: position 451 of record JAYVXG010000700.1, on the reverse strand, counting down.
GAGTACTGTTCGATCAGCTTTTGTGCACTCGTTCGTTGGTTGGCTACGGAGAATTTTGCGCCTTTGTCGAGGCCCGATATGGCCATATTCTCCACCAAATTGAGTTCCATTGCGAGCCCATCCACTTGTCGATCTTGCGGCACATAGCCAACATAGGTTTGATCAAAATTAAGTGGTTTACCTTCGAAATTGATCTCACCCCGTTTTTGGCTGCGGACACCCGCGAGAGTCTCGGCAAGTTCTACTTGACCATTCCCATCAACGCCTCCGATTCCTACAATCTGCCCTCTTCGAATCAGCAGGTTCACACCCTGAACCGCATTCTGTTTCCGATCATCTCGAACCCAAATATCTGTTATTTGGAGAACTTGTTCGTCCTCCTCACTGATGAATTTCGTGGTTGAAAACGATTCGACGCCTTCGCCAATCATCATGTTAACCAGTTTTTCAG
>JAYVXG010000699.1:0-3051 GCA_043785475.1 Armatimonadota bacterium | reverse complement strand
GAGCAAGCGCTGTTTGGGTAATCTCGCAGAGTAGCCACGGTCTTAAATTGAAGGCTAGAGCAACAGGTGTGAACAATGATTATCCTAGCCTCCATTGGCCTTATGAAATGCTTTATTACCGGCCACTTGAACTCTGAGAGTCTGACCCTCCCAGGGGCGGCGGTCAATGTAACTCAGGAGTTCATGGGCCTTGTCAATTTTGAGCCGGTTCAAAGCGCTGGAAATGTAATGACGGGACATGAAATTTCGATTTCTGGCGTAGTCTACAAGTTCTCTTTCGTGGGAAAGAACGACGGCGGCAATCCGGATGTAAGAATGACGTTCAAAATCCCGAAAGGCTACAACTCGTTCATTACCGATGTTGGAATTCCTGACGACGTAGGTATTGAACAATCAAATGCCGCCTATTTTGGAATGACTCTGGATGGAGATGAAGTCAAATTGCCAATGACAGTCTCCGAACCTCGACTCGGAAGGAAAGCGGCTCACTTGGAACTTGATATTCGAGGTAAATCATCGATGAGATTTCGGTTCATAGACGGGGTGGCGATGGGCTTCCCTAGGTTTACCACAAAGATTGCTGAGGCATCTCTTGTGTCGTCCTCGAATCTTATTCCCGTACTAAGGCAACCTGCAGAGAAGGCAAAAGTTAAAGGTCCATCCATCAATTTAACCTGGGATTCAGTTGATGGTGCGACGTGCTATGGAATTAATGTCGTATCTTTTAAGTCAGATCAAGATCAAGCAGACGACAAACCTAGGATATGGTCTTCGACTGTAATCGGGACTTCGTACAAATTTGATCTGTCTACTTTGCTAAATGGACAATATGCTTGGTCGGTAATTGCCTTTGGCGCAAAGAAGCCGTTGGGGGCATTTAGTAAGGATCGAATTTTTATAGTCGATAAATAGTTCTGAGTAGGCCTGTGCTGACTGGGGCTGTGCTGCGCGGGCACTTGATCACTCACAAGCTAGGCTTAGGATTGACTTTAACTAACTGTTCTCGGGATCGGTGATGGCTGATGCTCGTATGAGCAGCTCATCAAACGTAAGGATTTCCAGGTTGTGGATGCTCCTCCGAAAAAGTTCAAACGAGCGCTTCTTTTCCTTATTGTCGAGTTGGCTGTTGTGTCCTACGATTAGGATTCCTCTTGGGGCAGCCGTCAACCAGCCTTCTTCGAATGCCTTTTCTACGTTTTCTGTCTGTCCGCTTCCCTCGTGTACCCAGCGATCACATAGGTTCAACACCTGTGAAACTGCTCCACTTAGCTCGTCACTCATAGCGTAAGTTCTGTTTCGATACTTTGCACCGACCAGGGCCGATCCCGGCACTTTAATATCCACTAAGGCAATGAATGAAGTACGATCGCCCATGGAACGAACAGCAAAATCTCCTATTTGTCCGCCTGTATTGCTGATGTCCTTTCCACCAGCATTGACTTGATTTTCGACCTGGGTGACAAATTGGTACAACAAACCGTGGCCAAAAATCCACTGATGATCTTTGAAGAACTTCTCCCAGTTCTTTTCGTCCCATACGTTTTCATCCAATTGGGTTTTGAACTCTTCGACGGTTGCATTCCGCCGTGCAAGACTAACAGCGTCAAGGAGGTTCGCGGGAAATTCTGAGGATGTTAACAACGTAAGAACGTGCTGAGCCTCCTCCTTCGTCAGATCCTTGAGACGCTGCTCTAATTCAGATGTAAGTGACGCAAGGTCTACAGCCTCCAGTGGCATTGAATCTATTTCGCCTGCCACTGAAGCAAATTCCCTAGGATGTTCATTAATCCAACCAGCGATGTCAGATGCGGAGCCGCTTGAAACTGTGGCAACTAGATCTGGACCTTCATCAGGCTCGGCACGACCTAATATCGGAGTCCCCTGAAGACCAGCGAAATATGCGCTACTTGCATCGTTCCTAGCGGCGGCTTTGAATCGAGAAATATTCACCACAAAGACGTCATGGCTGTCATGATCTCTGTTGCAGCCTTCACTCTTCCCTTCTTGATTCGTAAGTACCAGAGCAGACATTCGCCCCTCTGCGGTGTTTTTGCGAACGTAAGCTCCCAATGACATGTAGTTCGTAAATGTCTTTTGAGGATGGCCCACTTCGGTTTTCCAATCAAAATCGATGAGGAGATCAATTCTGAACGTCAAATATGATCCGCTTTTCACCGCTACAAGGGGCCGATCCCATTTCAAAAACTCGGTTAGCTGTTTTTCCAATCTCTCTTCTCCAAATAGTCTCTTCAGTCTGGATCACACGATTCTAGTGGTTGGATCGGACGTATCTTAGAATTTCCCACATGACCTTGCAATCAATCAGGTTATATTCCTCGACTTGTGCGAACAAGCCCACTCCATTTTTATCTCCAACCGAAAAGGGACTCACACTTTCCATTTTGCCAGTGTTGTAGCAATGCCACGCTGCGGCCATAGCGGCAGTTCCATCACCAACTGACGATTCGCCCCAAATTGTCTCCGTTAGACCTAAACCTTGAAGACCTCTAGCCACCGTCTTCAGGCTGTTGTTATGGCCTCCTCTGACTGTCGCCTTGTTTGCAATCCAAAGCTTATCGAGCAAATCACACCAAGGAAGCTCTGTCCAAGCATTTGTTTCGTGCCTTGTTGCTGACAAACCGAGTTCCTGTGGTTCGTGTCGAAACCAATGATAGATTGGGGGATTCTCTGCATGAGGAGCTAATCTTTCTTTGACTGAATTCATATGCTCGATCCAGTTGCAGATGATTTGCCTCTCAGATTCAAATGTTTCGCTCTCGGCGGTGAATACGGTGAACTTAAACTCGCCCGCCTCTTCATGTCCACAACCGATCATGAAGATCATCGCCCGGCCATTTTTGAATGGTAATCGCTGGAAGTCATCATTTAATTCATTGACTGTTTCAAAATCGACGAAGAATTCTAATGCCTTGGGACCCCTCCAAATTTCTTCGTTGACAGAAAAGGAAGACGGAGAAACCAAGGGCCCAGATTCGTCTATCTCGACGTTGGTGGCGGCTAAGTTTTTCTTCACTTGATGCCATGGTGAAT
>JAYVXG010000698.1:0-3057 GCA_043785475.1 Armatimonadota bacterium | reverse complement strand
CGGTAACCCACTGGATGATTTCGTCACGGCGGGCGTCCTCAAAGTCCATATCGATATCCGGCATCGATATTCGCTCAGGGTTTAGGAATCGTTCAAATGTGATATCGTAGTCGACTGGATCCACATCCGTGATACCAACCGAATAGGAGACGAGGGAACCAGCCGCAGAGCCACGAACTCCAAAGAAAATGTTTCTGCGTTTTGTTTCTTCAGCGAACTCCCTTACCAGCAGAAAATAGTCAGCGAATCCAGTTTGTTCGATGACTCCCAACTCATATTCCAAACGGTCATGTTTTTCGTCAGGGCCCTTTGCTCGGTCATGAAGGCCCGCGTAAGCAAGATCACGAAGGTGTTCAAAGCTCGATTTGCCCTCTGGAACTGTCGGCTTTGGCATCGGTGCTGATGTCTTGTCGAGTTCTACGTTGCACATATCTGCAACTTTCAAAGTGTTTTCTAGAGCATCTAGGTTGTCGGGAAAAATCGATGTCATTTCTTCCGCAGATTTGATGTAAAACTCTTCCGTTTCGAACTTCATCCGCTTCGTATTTGCCACTAGTTCGCCGGTTTGGATGCAAAGAAGCACATCATGGGGGCGTGAATCGCCTTTGCACAAATAGTGGGCATCGTTGGTTGCTATAGTATCGACACCAATTTCTCTAGCAATTCGAAGGAGAGGCTCGTAAATTTCCCGCTGTTCCTTTAATCCATGGTCTTGAAGTTCGATGAAATAATTCTCTTTACCAAATATTTCGGCATACATTCCGGCAGTTCTTTGAGCCTCGTCATAGTTGCCTTTCATGAGTTGCTGGCACACTTCGGACCCTAGACAGGCCGAGGTTCCAATGACTCCTTTGCTGTATTTCCTCAGTAGATCGTGATCGATTCTTGGCTTGCCATAAAATCCCTTGAGGGCAGCAACCGACGACAACTTGCAAAGGTTTTGGTACCCTTCTAAATCCTTCGCCAAAAGCAAAAGGTGAAAATTCTCTCGGTCGGCCCGACCGTCCTTTTTGTCGATCCCTCGGGGAGCAACGTACGCCTCAACTCCGAGGATAGGCTTAATTCCCGCTTTTTTCGCTTCAAAGTAGAACTCCATTACTCCGAACATAACACCATGGTCTGTGATCGCCATGGAGGGCATTTCTAGGTCCTTTGCTCGCTGGACAAGATCACTGATGCGGTTGGCCCCGTCGAGAAGCGAATACTCGGTGTGATTGTGCAAATGGACGAAATTCTTAGGCATTTTAGAGGGCAAGGTTGAGACGATTCAAAAAGTAACTATGCACCGTTGATTTTAACTGGTAAACAGACCAGTTACATGGACAATTCATTCTTCATCACACTAAGAATTTCTGCAACCGACCAAGCTTGCCAGGGGCAACCACCAGGCAGGTGCGGTTCATCACCATCGTAGCATTCAGCAATGCCTCCTATTCCGCATTCGGTAAGCATTTTAGGAACTCTGGCCAGCTTGGATTTAGCAGATGCCACACTCCCACCAAATTTCACCGAAGCCCGTATGTACGGTCCGAAAAGCCAAGGCCAAACCGTCCCCTGATGATACGCCTCATCGAGGTCGTGCATTTTTCCTTTGAACAAAGGGTGGTAATTTGGATCTTCCGGCGACAAGGTTCTGAGCCCGACGGAGGTTAGAAGCTCCCTTTCTACTGCCTTGAGAGCCAGTCTGGCGTGAATTGGATCACAGGGGGAAAACGGAAGACTCATGGCGATGACTTGGTTTGGTCGCAGAGAAGCGTCATTTGGATCCACCGTATCCATGTAATGCTTGACGCCATCATGCCAGAATTTTTGCTCAAAGCTCTTCGTCGCCAACTTGATCAGCGTCGAATACTGAGTTGAGTCTTGCTTTAGTTTCTTCGCGAGCCAAGACGCAATATTCAGCATATTGATCCATAGTCCATTTATTTCGACTGGCTTACCGTGGCGCGGAGTCACCACCCAATCGCCGATTTTTGCGTCCATCCACGTCAGTTGGACACCGGGTTCACCCTGAATGAGAAGGCCATCGTTTGGATCGACTGCAATTCCGAATAGAGTTCCGTGACGGTGATACTGAATGGCTTCTGTAAGTTTTTCGTACATTGCGGTGGCAAAATCGAGATTCCACTCTTGGCTAAGGGTCAGGTAAACGCTGTTCGCAAACCAAAGGGTGGCGTCAACCGTGTTGTAATCGGCTTTTTCACCCTTTTCCACAAATCTGTTTGGAATAAGTCCGTTGTCCATCTGCGAGGCGTAGTCGCGAAGAATCTGCATCGCCAATTCCGTTTTGCCCGTTGTGAGGCATAATCCCGGAAGAGAAATCATAGTGTCTCTGCCCCAATCACTAAACCAGGGGTATCCCGCCATGATCGAACTTCGGCTACTCGTCGCAACAAGAAACTTTTCTGCAGCCTGCTCAAGGCGCTGAACGGTGGACATCCTTCCGGTCGTTGGCAGTTCAGTTTGCACATCATGAGCCATTTCCAGAGAACCCGTGATCGAGCACGTTTCACCTGGTTTCAACTGAAATTCTAATTCGCAAGGGCAATACAGGTCGTCACGGGGGTCTAACCCCCTTTCGATTTCACGTTGGTGTTCAAATCGGTAGTACCAGCCATGTACAGGCCGTCGAAAGGCTTTTGGGTGTCTGAGGGAAAACGCATGAGTTCCCTCTTCGATTACCGTTTGATCGAGGTCATATTCAATCTTTGACGGAAATCCTGTCCGCTCTGAGAAATTTGCGTGAAAGTCTCGAAAACAGATGAGAGGTAAGAGTTGAATTGCAATTGATTTCCGACTTAAATTTTCAAATTCCAACTTAACGGAATTCTTTCCTTGCTCAACCGTTAAAGTTTTCTTGACTTCTACTCCATCAGCAGAATAATGCCAAATTACACACTGATCAACTTGGGCTCCAGAAAGAAATTGGTACCCGTTTGGATACACTGCGCCAGGATATTGATTAGAGCTGAGGGGAATGCGCTTTTTCCCCGCTACAGCAAAGGCATCGCAGGCGGCGAAAAGTAATGTTCGATCAGTTGGGGGTGACAAAGCAGC
>JAYVXG010000697.1:0-9922 GCA_043785475.1 Armatimonadota bacterium | reverse complement strand
TGCGGGCAAGATTGGCAAGCTCCCTCATATTCTCTCGAACCGTTTCATCCCCACTCAACCAACGATCTCGAATTGGGCCATGGACCGATCCACTAAGTCGTTCAACTCCAGTGGTAACGAGTAAAAATTCGCCGGGTAACTCCGCCGGCTCCAAAGTTCCGAGCGGGCCACTATCAATCGGGTGTTTGCCGTGAAAGTCAAGAAAACTGAGTCCGCCCAACACGCACATGTAGGCATCCTGATAGCCACAAACAATCCCTGCCTCTCGCAATTCAATATCTCGAACCAACTCGGCAAAGTCGCGCATGTCGTCCGGCAACTCTTCGCCCCTTATCGTCAAAATACATGCAAGAGTCGCGGAGAGAAGCGCCGTTGAGCCCGATAGTCCACTTGAGCGCGGCACATCAGTCCCCCAAGTGACCTTGAATTTACCTTTAACCGGAAACCGCTTAACGGCGGCATCCCAAAGCCGAGTGTCGTCGGGCAGAAACCATTCATTGCTCTCTTCGACGGTGCACCGGTTTCGAGCCGGAATCGAACACGAAATAACGCATCCACCGTACATGTCGCTTGGGTTACCAATGATTCCAGCCCTTCCGGGCGCGGAGTAAGTGACTTTCATTTTGCGAACGCCTCGCTTGCATGGCGGTATCCTTCAGGGTCGCCACAGTCATACCGGTGAAAGCTTTCGTCGAGAAAACAACCCGCAATTCTTAACCCTTTTTCGAGGGCTGAGGAAAAAAAGTGAGACATATCCATCTCGGTATCAAAAGCAGCACTTGCGGATGTCGTGTCGATCAACAGCTCTGCGGCCTTGCCGGATAGTCGATACCGACCAGTGATCGCCCAGCGACTCGTCGTATCGTTTGGTGACGGCTTCTCAAGCATTCTTGTGACAAAACCGTGTTCGTCGACTTCGCAAATCCCGTATTTGCTCACATCTTCTTCGGCTACATGGCTAAGAGCAAGAACGATGTCACCTTCGCCCATAACCGCCATCTTTCCAGCGGGATCATGGGGCAAAAATATGGCGTCAGGCAGAAAAATCAGATTTGTTGCTTCAGTAGTGACTCCACTGGCGATTGCCGGAGCCAATCCCCGCTGAGGCATCTGGGGAACCCAAGCGATTCCGGTTGGAAGGTCGCCCTTGTTGATGTCCCAAACAACCACGGCTTGGTCGCAGACAGTAAATGCTTCGCCAATCACCCATTCGATAAGGGTGCTCTCTCCTAGCGGCAACAACTCCTTAGCGCTACCGTTGGTGACGCTCAGCATCCGAGTTCCATGGCCCGCCGCCGGGATGACCGCCCTCACGACGCAGGCCTAGCTCGAAGATGCGCCCACTCGCGCAACGCTTCCATGTCCTCTTTCATCATGACGCTCAAAGGAACGCACGCCTCGACTTCTTTGTCGAGGTCCGCTTGGATCAAATCCCGCCCCTCGTGGAATGCCCTTTGTAGCGAGGCAATGACTACCGTTTCAATTTCGGCTCCACTGAATCCATCACTCTTTTCAGCGAGTAATTTGACCTTGAGCTTGAAAGCTTTCGGATCTCGGTGCCGCTTTTTCAAATGGATTTCAAAAATTTGCTCGCGCTCTTTTAGCTGGGGGAGATCAATAAAGAAGATCTCATCAAATCGACCCTTTCGAAGGAGCTCCGGCGGAAGCGCCGAAACGTCATTCGCCGTTGCGATTAAGAAGACTGGAGCAGTTTTGTCTTGCATCCAAGTCAAAAACGTTGCGAAAACTCGGGCTGTTGTACCACTGTCTCCCGCCGAACTGGTTCCCGCAAAGCCCTTCTCAAGCTCGTCAGCCCACAGAATGCAAGGAGCAACCGACTCAGCGGTGCTGATCGCCTTTCGAATATTTTCTTCGCTCTGACCGACGAGCGAACCAAAAATTCGACCGACGTCGAGCTTGAGCATCGGGAGCTTCCATGTCGCTGCGATCGCTTTTGCGGTGAGCGATTTTCCGCAGCCTTGAACTCCCAAAAGGAGAACGCCCTTTGGCGCGGGAATGCCAAATTCCTTAGCCTTATCAGTAAAGCTCGTGCTCCGTTGTTCTAACCACTCTTTGATGCAGCTCATGCCACCTACGTCGGCCATCGAGTTGTTGGGCGGATAGTATTCAAGGATTCCGCTCTTTCGGATGATTTGTTGCTTTTCTTCGAGGACAACCGTCTGATCAAATTTCTTTGATTCGACGATACTGCGGGCAAGCACCGATTCAATTTCATCCAGAGTAAGCCCCTGGCAGCTTTGAATCAAGACCTCCCGGTCGGCAGGGGTGAGAGTCGTGTCGACCTTCGGATTGTCCTTGATCTGAGCGATTGCCGTATCAAGTACGGTTGCGATTTCAGCGCTGTCGGGAAGCGGGAAGTCGACCACGGTAATGTCCTTTTCAAGGTCCGATGGAAGATTGAGGCTTGGACCGAGGATGACGAGCGTTTGCGCTCGACTACGAAGTTTGAAGGCAATATCACGGAGTAGACGCATGACCCTCGGGTCCTTCATATAAGGGTGGAAGTCCTTGAGAAGGAAGATCGTCCCCTCTCCAGCTTGGTAGATTTGGGCAAGTGCCTCTAGCTCCGGAGAAAGGGAGGATCGAACATCGGGCTGGAGGATCGAGGGCTTCATTCCTTGGGTGAGGGTCCAAACATGTAAGGTTCTCTTAAGGTCGGCAGCTATTTGTTGGAGTGCGGCCTCGATGCGCCTCTCCTCCCACGAAACGATATAGAGGATCGGGTATTTCGACCGTACAAGGATTTCAATCTCTTTAGGCGCGGACATCTAGCGAAAAGTTACCCGTGTTGGCCCTATTCCGTTTCAAGAAACTGAGATGTTGACAAAAACAAAACAGGACTTTCGACTTATTGAATCGACTTTTCTACAATTATTCTTTAGGTTCAATGGAATCTAAAACATGATGTAATGAGTATGATAAATCTCCACTTTGTTCGGAACATGAACTAAAATGACACCAGTACGTTATTCCGTAAGTGGGGAAAACGGTAATGCCAGAAAACGCTGAGAATAGTGTTTACCAAAAACAGAATTTAGAGCAAACCATTGAAGAGGCATTTTCGCCTCTCTGGGAACTCGGTGTGTTGGGCGTCAAATTGACGCTGTCTAACCAAATTGTCAAAATAAAAGTCTATCTGTTGGGCGAATTTGAAGAATCAGTTCTCACGCCAGCCCTTGAGGCAGTTGAATTTAAATTCGACGAATCTTTCAAAGTCGAGCGACAAATCGTTCATGGCATCGTCCCAGCTGCAAAAGTCTTGACTCAGATTTTGAACTAAGCGAGTATCGACTTCAGCTCTTCAATAAAAATGCCGACTTCCTCATCATTGCCTACACTGACGCGCAGGCAGTTCGGTAGTCCCAGTACGTCACCGGATCGGGTTATCACTCCACGTTCCAGCAAAGCTTGAAACACTGATCTTGCCGGACGTCCAAGATCCGCCATTATGAAATTTGCGTAGCTCCTGAAAGGCACTGTGCCTAGATCGAGAAAAGCCTGGTGCATTCTTTCCAAACCACGACGATTGAGGTCAACCGTTTGTTGTAGGTGATTAATATCTGACAGGGCAGCGATGGCGGCCACCTGGGCGAGACAATTTACGTTAAACGGCTCGCGGGCCCGCTCGATGGCATCCGAAATTGGCTCAGAGACAAAGGCGTATCCCACTCGGATCCCAGCCAGTCCATAGGTTTTGCTGAAGGTGCGCATCCCAACGACATTGGGGTACCGACGCACGTAGTCGAGTGAGTTAGGGAAGCCTGGGGTGCCGTCGGCAAACTCAAAGTACGCCTCGTCAACCACCACGACCACCGAACTTGGCACCAAAGCCATCAACGCGTCAAGTTCCGACTCTGTCACGATCGTTCCCGTGGGATTATTTGGATTCGCAATAAAGATTAGCTTGGTGTTAGTCGTGACCGCCAGTGCAATCGCTGCAAGGTCAATCCTCATGTCGTGGGCCAACGGAACGCGAACGAGCTTGCAATCAGCAAGGCCGGCCGCTGCGTCGTAGCGAACAAACGATGGGTGCCCAACGATGATTTCGTCATCAGCCGTCCCCAACAATATCTGACCAAGCAGATGAATGATTTCATCGCTACCATTGCCGACCACGATCTGGGCAGTCGGCAAATCGTAGCGCTTAGACAATGCATCACGAAGCAAAAACGCCGAACCGTCGGGATATAAATGAATCTGGTCGGCGGCCGCCCGAACCGCCGCAACTGCGAGGGGAGATGGACCAAGCGGATTTTCGTTGCTCGCCAACTTAATAACCCGGGTAAGTCCAAGTTCGCGCTTCACCTCATCAATTGGTTTGCCCGGTGAATAGGGCGACATCTTGAGGACGTTGCTGCGAAAAGGGATTTCTGCCATCAAATGCTTGCTCTTAGCGGAAATTGATGAAGTCCACCGGATAGTCGAGTGAAAGACTCTTCACAAACTGCATGCACTTCTGAAGATCGTCTTTGCTCTTTCCCGAAACTCGCACTTCTTCGCCCTGAATCTGGGAATTAACCTTGAGCGCCTTGTTATCTCTGATTTCTTTTGTCAAAGCCTTCGCCTTGTCGGTTGGGATGCCTTGTTTTAGCTCCATCTTGCAACGCAAAGTGATATTGCCGGCGGGTTCGCTCTTTCCCCATTCAATCTGACGGGCGTCAATACCGCGCTTCAGAAACTTGCTGAACACAATATCTTTGAGCTGATCCATTCGGAATTCGTCGTCAGCAACCAAGGTGATCTCCATCTTTCCGTCATATACCAGCTCTATTTTGGTACCTTTGAAGTCATAGCGGTTCAGGATCTCCTTGTCGGCCTGATCCATCGCATTCTTGACTTCCATCTGGTCAACCTTTGAGACGATATCAAAGCTAAATTCGGTGGAGGCCATGGCTACACTTTCTCCAAATCGTTTGAGTCAACGAGCAACATGAAGTGAGTGTCAAAATCGAGTTCTTCCTTGGTCAGTTCTTTTCGTTGAACTTCGCTGACGTTCTCAATAAATTTCGTCCTCATTCGATTGGTTGCCTCTTTGTGCACGTCTCGAGAAGCCTTACTAAGAGATTCAGGTTCAATTTGGACCGCAATTTCCTTCTCACCATAGATGTTCTGAACCGAGCCAGTCAGGCCCGCCATGTGGGCAAAATACCGATTCGTCTTTCGATCTTCTTCGGTTACTTCCCGGGTCTTGATTCTGACTCGATCCCCTTCGCTAAGCTTCATGAGTATAGGATACCCGTAGGTTCAATTAGTCGAACGGCATCCTGAGCAACTCGGACACAGATTTCCCGGTGGGTGGTAACAATTCCATGACCAGTGCGTCGCTCGGCCAAACCGATTTTACATGTCCGCCCTGGCGAGCTTCAAACGGGCCGACTTCTGAGCCGTTCTGGACCAGATACCCTTGAAATACACCTTGCGATGCCGACATGAGGAAGCGAGCGGCCTCGTCTTGGTCGTGTTCTTCCACATCCAAAATCTCCATTTCGGGCTGGAGAATCTTGATCAAACCTTTGGTGAAAATGTGCCATTTGTCGCCATCCGGGCGGCGGTGAATGAACACATGCTCTCGGGCATCGACATTCGGATCGGATCGTGGCCGCATGATTAGTTGATCGGGTATCACGTAGCGCTCGGCAAGCGGGTCGGCAATTATTGCTTGGGTTGCTTCGCCAAGTCTGGCCGCAATCCCCAGGAGAAAGTCGAGAGAAGGATACACGTCCGGATCATGGCTTTCAAAGCTAAGCTGAAGCAAATGCCAGGTGGAGCGCAGTTGAATCAACAGTTCAGGCGAGAGCAGAGCTGCCATTGGGCTGGCGGCGATCGAGTCTGGTGAAAACCCGGCTTCTTCGGCGCTCATCACCATGAGTCGAACGACAGTCTTTTGGTCCTTACTTGCCAGGGCGTAGGTTCCCCGGAGCATTGGGGAGTCCAAGATTGCCTTGTCCTTGCCTTCGACCAGGGGCACGCCAAAGCCCTCTAGTGCTCCGTTTGCGCCCTTTGGGTTCACGATGGCGGTGATAGGCGGTAGTGCAGGCGAACCGGCGAGGACTGACAGATAGAAGGATTTGCTTATCCCGAAGCCGGGACCTTTTGGTTTGGCAAACTTCCAGAACGGGCGCATGAGGATAGTCTACAGCTTTCGAGAAAGTGCGAAGTGCGAAGTGCAAAGTGGCGGCTGGAAGCCCGAGCCCCATAAAAAAAGCCGCTCCGAAATTCGGAACGGCTTTCTGAAATCTATTTAGCCTAATCCTTGAAGCCAGGCAGTCGTCGCCCCTTCCAATATCCTTCTGGGCTGGCGTTGTGGTTAAGTCGGAATGGCTCGCCTTCGCCCACCTGCTTTGACAGAGTGATCTCAGGAAGCTTGGCCGTGTAATTCGTTCGTCGCAGAGCAGTTCTCTGGTGGCTAAAACGTCGTTTTGGATTTGGCATCTTTCAGGTTCCTCGGTTATTTCTTCTCTCGGTGGAGTGTATATTTGCGCAGATTCGAATTGAATTTCATCAACTCAAGTCGGTCAGGGGTGTTTCGCTTATTCTTACTGGTCGTGTAATAGCTTTTCCCATCCTCGGTACACACGATTCGGATAATTTCTCTAATTTCGCCTTTTTTCTTCGCCATGGGACAAACCTCAGCACGTTGCTACGCACTCGACAGAACATATATTATGGGCAAAAGACGAATCGTTTTGCAATGGGTCTTCGTCTGCTTTGCCTTCAAAGATCGCAAATGAGGACGATTAGGCCGTCAATTGACCCTGTTTGGGCCGCTGAAGTTGATGATGGCTGCGATAATTCGATTCTGCTTTGATCAGGCAAAGCTCTACGACATCGACTCCGTACTTGCGTCTTATTCCGACCCTCGCAACCCGGTTGTAGGCCGATTGGTAGGCTTGATGCCACTCCGAGTGGTCGAGATGATTGAGGTTGACGAGTTCGATTTGATAGTCTACGGCAAGAATCAATTTCGCATCGGCAAGCCACAAGAGCAACATACCGTTGCAATAAAATTTTGAAATGCCGTGCCTGAAGTCAAGGTTGGCGTGAAACCAACCCAGAGCACTGGGCGAGAGGAAGCAGTGCGCCTGGGGCCAATTTCCGAGGTGAGCAAGTGAAGATTTCCACAAGTAAATGATGTAGGAGCGAAGAATAGTCAAGTTGCTACATTCCGAACAGGGTGCCGTAGTGCTGATATTCCTTTTTGGCGCTAGAGATGACTCGATTTGCCCGGGAAAGTGTGTCTTGAGCCTTTTTTGCGTCATCAGAGATGGTTGCAACAGCGTGCTTGCCAGATGTAAGCCAAGCCTGTACGGTCTTCTTATCGATTTGGCGAGGGTCAAGCGATTTTCCGGCGGAGAATATTTTCTTTTGAAAGTTGTTAACCCAAAGCTTATTTGCTCCCGTGTTCAGTTTTTTGACGTGATGCTCGGCCACCGCGATTTTCTGACCCATCAACGCTTTGATGGAAGGAGGAGCGAACCATATTCCAATTCCTGCTCCAACTAATAGAAGGGCTGACGTCTTTATGATATTTTTGAGGATGCGAAAAACCATGCCTGGGTTTAATGTCGGCTGAGTTTCGAAAATCTAGAGTGCTTTGTGAGGTTTTTATGGGATCAAGAATCAGATTGGCCGTAAATGTCAAAGGAAATTCTGAGACCGCGATCAGCGAGAAGCTTCAGCGTTTGCTGCGATACATCAGTCATCTCATTCCACTCATGCAAAAAGAGCCCGACAAATATCCTCACTTCAAACCGAGACGTAAAATTCAGCCAAATTTGCAAATCATCTGTCAGGCAACCGAGTAGGTGACTGATTTGCATGTCCAACGCCTCCGATAGCTCGCCAGAGAAATCAAGAGCCCAAAAACCCCGTGACCAAATTAGGTCAGGTGACGAAGAGCTTTTTTGTTCACCTTTGCGGTGGCTCTTAGTTGGCGAAGCACCCAGTTGCCTGGTCAACTCCTCGGGGCAGAGATCATCGCCGTGAAAAGTAATCGATACTGTTGAGCGGTGAACTTCTGGCATATCAGTATGTTTCCCAAAAATAAGGGCAGAGATCGCTCTCTGCCCTTTCAACTTTGGATGTGCTGGTTCAAACCACCGGATACTTCTTGAGCGAGTAGCCCTTTCGGTATTCACGTGAATAGGACAAGTTGCCTTTGCCATCGTTGCCGACGATATCCATCTTCTTCTTATCGAAGGTGACTGTCTTGCCCGAGTACAGCGACATATTTGCCAAGTGGCAAACCTGCGTCGTTTGACCAACCGAGTGTAGGTCGGATCGAGGGGCTTGTCTGCTCTTAACGCAGTCAAGGAAGTTTCGCCAGTGGTTACTGTCTTGTGGCTCAGCGGCTTCCTTCGGAAGTTCCTTACCTTCGGCATCCATGATGATCCAGTTTCCGCGCCAGACCCTAAGGGTTCGACCGTCGGCCGAAACGAATTCGCAGCCATTGCCATCCTTGCCAGGGTGGTCCCGCAAGATCGACCAAGTCAAAACAAATTCTTGGTCTGGGAATCGCATGACCGATTCGATGCTATCCCAGGCGTCACGGTCGTCACCGCCGGAAGCCCAAAGTCCGCCAAAGGAGGTGACCTTGTCGGGCATAACCAAATCAAGTCCTTTACTCATTCCCAACAGCGCGATATCGATCATGTGAACGCCCCAGTCGGTGGTAATTCCGCCGCCGGTGTTTCGCACCCATCGCCAGTTGTAGTGAGTTTTGTTTGCCTGGTATGGCTTCAATTCCGCCGGACCGGTCCACATATCGTAGTCGAGACTGCTCGGTGGAGTTTCGACCTTGCCTTTGCCAATTCGGGTGCCGTCCCATCCCCACACTCGGCAATGAGTAATTTTGCCAAGCTTGCCGGCTCGGATGTACTCGATCGCGTCATGAAATTCTTTGGTGCTTCTCTGCCAGGTTCCGACTTGCACCACTCGCTTAAAGTTCTTTTGGGCGCCCATCATTGCATTGGCTTCGACAAAGTTATGGCTGATCGGCTTTTCGCAGTAAATATCTTTTCCAGCTTCGCACGCGTGAATCAGGTTGAGCGCGTGCCAGTGATCGGGTGAGCCAACGATGATCGCGTCAATGTCCTTTCGCTCGAGCATCTTTCGGTAATCGCTGAAAATCTGTGGCTTCTTACCATAAACTTCTTCGATCTTCTTAATGTCATCCGGCATTCGAGCACTGTCGACGTCGCATATGGCGGCAAACTCAACATCGTCAAACCCCATCAGGTTGCGCATGTTGGCGGCACCCATGCCATGGCAGCCGATGAGTCCCATCACGATCTTGTCGTTAGGCGAATGATTTTTTTTCGTCCGAGCGGCAGGATCGGAGGCGATGCCGGTAGCCGGATCGAACGATAGGTTGGCCAAAGACGAGGCGCCGAAGCCAAGTCCCGCGGCGGTTACGGCCGATGATTGAAGAAATTTTCTTCGCGATAAGTTATTGTTAGAATCCATGAGTCAACCCTGACTTCTGCATGTTACACCTTCCGCCTCGGTTGCATCAATCGTGGGAGGCATTTCTCTAAAAGGATCGTATAAGATGGGTAACAGGAACTTATGAGCGACGTACCGGTAGTTGACGAAAAGAAAGAGAAAAAAGAGGAAACTTATCCCCTGACCACTGACAAAGCGCCCGTTGTGACTCGGCACAAGCTTGGCGATCTCAAATACACGGCGACGGCGGGAATGATGCCGATCAACAACGAATTTGGCGAAGCCGATGGTGGGATGTTTTACATGGCCTACACCAAGGAGGGCGTCAAGGACCCCGCCAATCGTCCGCTGATGTTCAGTTTTAACGGTGGTCCGGGTAGCTCATCGGTGTGGTTGCATCTTGGACTTATTGGCCCAAAACGGGTGGTGATGGAGGCGGACGGGGGGATGCCTCAGC
>JAYVXG010000696.1:0-3069 GCA_043785475.1 Armatimonadota bacterium | reverse complement strand
AATACGTGGTTGCTGACGACGTCGTACATTTGTTTTGGGTCGAAGTTCTTGAACTTCGACCAGCGGAGGTCTTGGTAGTCTCGGCCCTGCCTGTCTTTGCCTTCGGGGAAGTAAGTTTTCTCGAATCCCGTGCCCAGGCGTTTTGCTTTGAGTTCTTCGAGTTGCTGTTGCTCATCGAGTCTTCGAAGGAAGAGGAGGTAAGTGATTTGTTCGATGATTTCGAGGGGATTGGAGATTCCGCCGGACCAGAAGGAGTCCCAGATTCGGTCGATTTGATTGCGGATTTCGCCAGTGAGCATGTAGGTGAGATTCTACCGACACGAGACCATCTGTTTTGTAAACAACAGGTCTATACCGACCGAATAATCTTACACGAGCGGGGACCCCTATGCTCCGACGAGCTTGACAATCAAAAAAAGTCCAATTAAAATCATTGAGCAAGTCGACTAAAATCATCCTAATGCCAACCCCATTCAAGCTGTATTCAGCTTTTGGTGAAATGAAAACCATAATCGAGTGGTTAGCCGATCCTAGGTGAGTGGTACCGACGGCACAGACGATTCGTACGCGGATGCGGAGGTTTTCGGGAACACGTTTGAGCAAGCTCGGCTCAGCCAGAAGTTTCGGTCAATTTTGATGGCGTGGATTTACCGCTTAGTCGCTCCGCGTCTCCTCTGGCCCACTCCAAAGGGGTGGCTGGGCGAATTTTATCGAAACCGTCTTGAATCCGTCATCTGGCCGTCAGCGTTTTCGCCTGGGATTTTTCTACGACTTCCTTGATCGCCGGGTGGTCACTTTTCAAAAACTCAGCCGGAGGTCCAACAAAGACGACCTCGCCCTCGTGCAAAAACGCCACTCGGTCGGCCGTTCGTTGCACGCTGATGATGTCGTGGCTGACCAGGATGCTGGTCGCCCCCAATATCTGGCGCAGGCTCGCCACTAGCTCGTCGATCTGGTAGGTGGTGATCGGGTCGAGGCCGGTCGTGGGTTCGTCGTACAGCAACACCTTGGGGTGAAGGGCGATGGCCCGCGCCATTCCCACCCGCTTCTTCATTCCCCCGCTCAGCTCGGCAGGCAGCAGGTCCTCGTTGCCCGTCAGGTTAACCCGTTCGAGGGTGTCGACCAGCAAAGTGGCTTCCTCTTTCTTCGATAGGTTCAGGTGCCGTTTCACGCCAAAAAGCACGTTTTGGCCGACGGTGAGGTAATCAAATAAGGCCGCACTCTGAAAGACCATGCCCATCTTTGCGCGTGCCGCTTCGGGCTCTTCGTTCACGTTGACGCCATCCACGGTGACTTCTCCGCTTGTGGGGCGTATCAGGCCGCTGATGCACCGCAACAGGGTGGTCTTTCCGCCGCCGCTGCTGCCCATTACGGCGAGGATCTCCCCTTCTGCTACGCTGAGGGTGATATTCTTGAGTACGGAAGTCGTCCCGAACGAATGGCTAAGTTCTTTTATTTCAATCATTTGGGCTCCTGGAGGAAGAGTACCCATGAACGGCAGGATCCAATCGACTCTTGTCGTTACTGTTTTTAACGCCTCATCCGATTCGTTCCTCACCAGCTTCTCCATCCCGAGAGGCCAGTGAGCCAATTCCATTAAGGAATCGAAACTGCTTGGCAAAGTGGATGAGGGGTCACAAAGAGAAACTGAAAGAGTCAGCCAGCCCCAAACCAGCGAAACCTAAACCCATCACAGCCCCTCAACGAAGGCTGATCCCACCTGTCTTTGACCCGGAGGGTCACATATGGTAGCCAGGGTGTCATTTGTCGTGTCAGCGACAATTGACCCCTGGTAAAGCAGTACCAGAAAAAGTCCGAGGAACGAAGTGACCCGGTTGTTACAACCGCCTCTTTTCCGATCGCTTTTCAAATCTTTCTTATTCTGCGACGCCCTTCACGGTCGGATCTTTCCGCTATGTACCAGGCCCAGCCTCGCCTAAAGTCCTCGAACCCTCTTAAACTCCGACGGGCTCATGCCAAACCGCTGCCCAAACGCCCGACTAAAACTCGCCAACCCCGCAAACCCGACGGCCATTGCAATCTCCGAGACGCTCCCCTGACCGCCCTCAAGCATCATTTTCGCTTTCTCCAGGCGCGTCGCAATCAGGTACTGGTGGAAAGGTTTGCCCACCGCCTGCTTAAACAAGAACCTGAAATGCGACGTGCTCATGCCCACCTGGTTCGCAACATCGTCGTCCGAGAGGTCCGCGGCAAAGTGCCGGTCAACCACGCTCAGCGCCTTCTCAACAATTTTCGGCTGCACATCATCGGCGTACAACCAATCACCAACAACCTTATTTACCATCTGCTCCGAAGTATTCTCGAGGTCAGCGATGGTCTCGCACTGGTCGTATGCTCGCGCCGCCTCTAACTGAATCTTGTGCAAAGACCTAGAGCCGCCCGCCTCGAGCATCCCCGCCGTAACTATCGCGAGGAAAGTCAGCGCCTCACTCCGCGCCTCATCCAAATCGTCCGTCGTCTCAAAGGCGTTATGAACCTGGTTCAGCGCTTTCTGAAAGCGAACCTTGTCGCGCAGGCGCACAATCGCGCCGAGCTCGGACAGCGGGATTCCCCGACTGGCCGAATGAAACGGACACCGATTGGCCTGGGTGCACTCGAAAATGATGTCGAAAATCACGAACGACGACGCCAAACCAAGGTCCTTGAAAATCACCTTATCAAATGAGATTTCCGCAGGAACTTCGACTGTGAGGATATCTAACCGCACGCGAGTGGATTCAATAAATACGCACCCAACCGTCTCGATTGAGCTACCGTCGCCAAAAAAGCTCTCCAACAACTCCGACTCGTGCGCGTCGCGATAATGGCGGTTGCGAACCAATTCGAGGGTGTGGACCATGGACCCCTGACGGAAAAATTGGAGGGCCGCGCCCCGGGCTCCCTTCGCGTCGCTGTTAGAATACAACGCAAAAACGCCCAAAATATGTAATTTTTGGACGACTTTGTCTTCGGGCACCGGCACCGAAAGGGTCATCGGCAATGCCCGACTGACGTGCTTTCCACCCGCGCCACCCTGGCTCTGCCAGCCAGGCTCTTGACTTAGCGGAA
>JAYVXG010000695.1:0-3069 GCA_043785475.1 Armatimonadota bacterium | reverse complement strand
TCGCCGACTATCCGTTCACCACGATTGTTCCGAATCTTGGCGTTGTCCAGTTCCGCGAGTACTCGTTCACGGTTGCCGATATGCCGGGACTAATTTTGGGTGCGAGCGAAGGCATTGGCCTTGGTCACCAGTTTCTCAAGCACGTTCAACGAACCCGAGTTTTGGTTCACATCATCGATGTCCATCCGGTTGATGAATCTGACCCAATCAAAAACTACGATATTATTGAAAACGAGTTAAAGCTCTATTCCGAAGAAATTTCTGCACGTCCGCGATTGATTGCGCTCAACAAAGTTGATCTCATTGGTCCAGAACGCCTACTTGAATTGGAAACCGCCTTCAAGCACTATGGACACCCCGTGTTCCCAATCTCAGCGGCGACCAATGTCGGACTTGAGCCTCTGCTTGACGAAGTTGCTCGAATTGTCGAAGAGAACACTCCAGAAGAGGAAATTCCGGTTGTCATGCCTGCGCTCCATATGCAAGGCGAAGATTTCTGGGAAGTTGTCGAGGAAGAAGATGGCTATCGGGTTCGTGGCAAGCGAGTTGAACGAATGGTGGCGATGAGCGATCTTGAAAGTCGAGACTCCGTTCGCTATCTGCAGCGACGGCTGGAGAAAATTGGCATTTTTACGAAGCTGCGCGAAGCAGGAATTTCAGAGGGAGATTCCGTTGCAATTGGGGAATTCGAGTTCGAATTCCTGGACGAAAAATGAGAATTGGTATCCTCGGGGGCACTTTTGACCCTCCTCACTACGGACACCTCAAGCTTGCGGAAGCGGCTATCGAGTCGTTAAATCTTGACGAAGTAATTCTTCTGCCTGCCAACATCAACCCGTTCAAGCAAAAGAAGCGAATTACATCGGGCAAACAGCGCATCGCGATGACTCAACTGCTGCAAAAGCGGAACCCAAAGCTCTCTTTTTCTGACATGGAGATCACTCGCGGAGGAGTTTCGTACACGGTGGACACTTTGGGAGAGCTCCAGATGGTCCATCCCGGCGAATATTGGTTCATTGTTGGTGCTGACGCAATTGGCAACTTTATGGAATGGAAGAATCCGCAACGAATCCTCCGACTTTGTCGTCTTGCAGTTGCAGTGCGGCCGCCAATCAACAAAGATGACCTTCAATTAGAACTTCCCGAAGAGTTTCGGGACAAAATCGACATAATTGAGATGACTGCCACAACGGAGTCATCTTCGACAATTCGGGACAGGATTATTCGAGGACTTACGGTCCAAAATATGACAACACCGGAAATTGTTGACTATATAAGAAATAATAAGCTGTACACATGACATCCGCCGAGAAAGTTGAACTCATTAAGGACGCTGCCGACGATATGAAGGCAGAGAGAATTGAAGTCCTAGACGTGCGCAAGAAAACGTCCGTTGCCGACTACTTCATTGTTTGTAGCGGTACCTCAGATCGCCACGTAGATTCCATTGCAGATCGAGTTGCGGAGAAACTTGCCCCAATGAAGATCAAGCCATCTCGAACAGAGGGCGAGAAAAGCGGTTGGATTTTGCAAGATTATGGGGATATCATTTTCCACGTCATGAAGGAAGAGCAACGCCAATTTTACGATTTGGAAGCCCTTTGGGAATCCATCCAACCCAACCCCGACCTAGACTTGTAAAACCTATGTGGTGGAGGAACGAAGTTCGCAAGCTTCCAGCCGGCATAATTCATACCAGAAAGAGTCCAAATTTGATATTGTCGGTTAGAATCTGAGAAGAGGAACTTAAATCATGGATCCAAAACAGAAAGTCATTGACCTGAAATCAGAATTGTCTCGGATTCAGGCGAAACTATCTGCCTCGTCGGATCGCGATATTGCAGAGGCACTCCAATTCAAAGTTGACGCACTCAGCGACCAGATTTTGGCAACCCAAAAAGATGTTGAGGAGGCGGATGAAGCCGCCGCGTTGAGCGTGGAACCTTCGGAAGAAATCTCAGATTCTGAGCTGGAGCGAGAGATAAGGCTCGCCCGTGCTCACATAGCTGGTCAACGAAAACCAGCAGCGCGAGAAATATTGGCGAAACTCGAAAGGGCCGCGCCGAACAATGTTGACGTTCTTGAACTCAAAGCAGACATGCTGATCACCAGCAAAGATCTTACCAATGCACTTCCGCTACTGAAACGAGCGTTTAAGGCTGATCCGAAGAACATTACGGTCGAAAAGAAGCTTGCTGAGGTAGCGATGCGAAGCTCGACGATGGGGTCTATCGACGACCAAATGCGGTCGGGTTTAGGTTCGAATATGATTGTCGAAGGCGACATGAAGGCTTCGGCGACGGCCGCAACGGTTTACAGTGTGTTCATACCGGGTGCGGGTCACCTTTTTGTGGGCATGACCACGAAAGGGATCGTCTATCTGACGATCTGGATAGCCACGATCGTCCCTCTTTCGATAATTGTTGGTAACCAGCTTTTGAAAATCAAAGGAAATATCCACGAATTTAATCCGTCGATGTGGGTTATTGCGCTGTTCTTTATAGCCGCGATGGATTATTTCGTTGCCTTGTTCGAGTGCGCGGCGCTAGGCAAGGCGCCGGGCTCAGGGAAGCGAAAAACCATCGAACATCCAAAGCCGCCCGTGGATCTTCCTTTTGAGTGAATTCCTAATTCCACCAAGTATTTTTGCGGGTTTATGTTAAATTCTTCTTTTTCTATATCGTATGACTTATCCATGGAAGCATAATTGGGTAGGGATATTTCTCTTATGAACAAGATCATTTCAAGAACATTCATTACTTTGGTGGGCATCTCAGCATTTAGTGCGGCTCATGCCAGCGTAGTATTTGATAACACTGCCATCTGGACCACAACTACATTCAGAACAGCTGCGAGTGCGCCAGCATTGCAAATTTCCAACACCAACGCATTTGCGATTAACCTGACTAATGTCTCTTTTAGTGGCGAATTGCCGACCGCACAAAACCTAAAATTCTTTTTGGCAGATAGCGCGGGCGTCATCCTTCAATCCTCAACTGGTGCATATGGCGTCCAGGCAGCCCATTCAATCGTTGGTATAGGCGTCAATTGGACGCTCAATGCCGGTAC